>CAPNDH010000001.1 GCA_948664205.1 uncultured Clostridia bacterium
AATTACTATTCTTCCTAAATCATCTATTCTTCTTACAACACCTGTTGCTTTCAAAATTTTTCCCTCCTTTATCATAACTTTTAATCTTATTATGACAAAAGAGGGAAATTTTATGCATTATTTTATTTTTTTATGTAATAAATTTTAGCTATCATTTTATGAAAAAAGATTCGGAATTACCGAACCTTTTTCTCTATAACTGACTTTTGCATGTCTACAACATAACCGTTCTTTCTAAGAACATCAACTGCATGTTGTAACATTTCGATGGTAAAACCATCTTTTACGGCTTTTTGGATATCCGGGTACTGTCTTTTTAAAGATAATAAAATAGAACGTTTATAATCTACTTTATCATCTAACAATCTCCTTTTCCATTCTTCCCGCATAGCATCACCTATAGAATTTCCCATTTCTGAAAAAAATTCTGTAATTCCTGTATTACTCATAGAACTACCTCCATATTCTTATTATTGATTATATTATAACACATTTTTATTTTATTTGCAAATTATTCTTCCTTTTTGTTGTTCATAAATGGTGTTGTTTTGTATAATTCTAGAATTTTATCTAGTCCTTTTGAGAAGTCTTCTAGCATTACTATTTTTATTGTGCTTTCTTTTCCGTCTATATAATCGTCCATTACTTGTTTTAGCTTTCTGATATTTTTTATTTCTGGTTCTATTTCTTTTGTGTATTTTTTTGCTCTTTCTTCTAGCATTTCTTTTATTGTTACTATGTCTTCATTGCTTGCACATGATATTCTTTGGAACATTTGGAATACATCATAGTATTTGAATATTGGCACTGTCATACATTCTTTTGCAAATTTGTCGTAGAATAATTCCATTTTCATTGGTATGTTTTTGAATACATCTTCTGCTTTTTCTCTATACATTTTGTCTTTTAATGTTTCATTTACATTGTCAAAGTATTTTAATATTTCTTCCATATCTGTTCCTATATCTTTTACTGATATTGATTCTAGTTCTTCTTTTACATTTGGACAATAGCTTGCATTTAATGATGATATATTTAAACCATTTATAAATACACTTTTTATTGTTTTTATATCATAATTAATTAATTCTTTTTTTATGAAATATGCAAAATATGCGAATATTTTTACTATTTCTATTGGTTTTATTCTTCCATTTTTTACGTCTTCTAGCACTTCTTCTATAATGTTATCAAATTGGTCATCTGAAATTTTCCAGTATTCTTCTGTAAGTAGCCTTTTATAGCCTGGAAGTTTATCTGTATCTACTGTGTTTATTATTACTTCCATATTTTCTTTAAATACTTTCATATTAAATATACGTGTTCTCACATACATTTCTATAAATTTGAAGAAACGATATTCTGCTTTAAAGTTGTAATAATAGTTGTTATCAAATTCTTTTATATAGAATTGCCTGTTATCCATGAATACCCTTGATGATACTAATATTGCTTTATATTCTTCATTGCTTCCTATATTTACAAATTTATCTTTTGTTACTTTTCCTGCTTTTATTTCAAATGATATTGCTATTGTGAATATTAGCATTGTTTGCATTACTCTATGGTTTGTATTTGGGTATGATTTATTTACCATGTCAAATATTTTTTTGAAGTCATTTAATGCGTGTTTTAGGATTCTTAGGTTACGTGTTCCACTTTTATTGAAGGTTGATATTATAAGGTTTGTATTTTCCCTTAAGAATCTTATTAAATCTGGATATTTTTCGTAACGCATTAATATTCCATTTATAATGTAGTTAAATTCTGGTGCATATTCAAAGGTTTCACCTATTAGCTTTTCTTTTATTCTTTCATAGTCATTTGCTTTGTCAAATACATATTCTATTGTGTCTTGTATTCTTTCTACCATTGGTTTATCTGTTTTCTTTATTAGGCTTCCTTCTTTATCTAATAGATATGTTGCTATAAAGGTTTTCATTTCTAGGTTACTATTTTTTAGTTTTGTTGATAATTCTTTTTCATTACATATTATTATTGTTTTTATATGGTCATGTTCTACGAAGTTGTTTATATAACCTAGTATGTCTATTACGTCTACGTTTGCTCTTTCTAGGTCGTCAAAGCATAACACTTTATCGTCTGTTGAGAAAAATTCTTTGTAGTCTATTTTGTCTCCATTTTGTGTGACTCCAAAGAAGTTTGCCATGTCTAAACCTGTTTTTGCATATTCTGGTATTGTTACTTGACCATTATTGCCCATGAATTTTTTTAGGTTTTTATCCATCAGTTGTGTGGTTTCTATAAATATTTTTTTACTTATTTCTTCTAAGTTTGAAATACCATATAATGACATATATATTGTTTTATATCTTTTACCATTTAGCTCCATAGTTTCTATTTTGTTACGCACTTTATGATTCCAAAAATATGTCTTTCCGCTTCCCCATTCACCATTTATCATTATGGCATAATCGGTATAGTCTGCTCTAATGTAATCTAATATGCTTTCTACTAGGTCTTCCATCGTTGTTTTCCTCCTTCAAAACTCGAAGAGTTTTGTACTCTTCACTATTCACTATTCATTATTCATTATTCACTATTCATTAAAGTAATTTCTTCGAAGAACAGGCGATTAATAATCGCCCCTACATCAGACCATAGGTTTGTACTATTCACTTTATTAAATTCTCCAAAGATCGGGTCGCTTGATAAGGCGGCGACCCCTACAATATTTCCAACTTCTAACTTCTAACCTCTAATTGATTTCGTCTTTTGCTATTGTTAGTAATAGAATTTCTTTTGCTCCGTTTTGTTTTAGTATTCTTGAACATTCTTCGGCTGTAGCTCCTGTTGTGTATATGTCATCTAATAAAATTATTTTCTTATTTTGTATTTTTTCTTTATTTATTAATTTATATACTTGTTTTACATTTTGTTTTCTTTGTGCTTTTGTTAATGTGCTTTGTGCTACTGTGTTTTTTTCTTTTATTAGGCTGTTTGTTACTAGTTTTATTTCATTTATGTTTTTTGTAATTTTCTTTGCTATAAGTTCGCTTTGGTTGTATCCTCTTTCATTTTTTCTCTTTTTATGAATTGGAACTGGTATGATTATATCATAACTTTTTATTTTTCTACATATTTTTTCATTTTTTATTATAATTTTTGTGAAAAAGTTGCTTAAGTATGCTTTATCATTGAATTTATAGTCTATTATTAAATTTCTTATTTTCCCCTCATATTTGAATATGTATGTATGTTCATTAAAGCTTTTATTTTCGTATTTTTGTGTTTTGGCTAGTATTTCTAATGTTTTATAACATTTGTTACATATTTCATCACTATATAGTTTTCCACATATTATACATTGTTTTGGATACAATTCGTTTATTATATTGTTAAATAAAAAAATAAGGGCATTTTTAAAAGTTTCCATGTTTAAAACACTTCCTTTCGCTTTTGCCCCTATTCAAAACTCGAATAGTTTTGTACTATTCACTATTCATTATTCACTATTCATTTTAGCAATTTCTTCGAAGAGCGGGCGATTGCTAATCGCCCCTACAACTGTTTCTTTGTTTCACACTTTTTTAGCTATTTCTTTGAAGATTAGGTCGCCCGTTAGTAGCGACCCCTACAGTTTAATTTTGTATTTATGTATTTTTATCTCTTTGGAAATTGATATATTTTAGCTTTATTGGTGTTTGAGTCCATTTCGCCTACTTTATTTACAAGTTCAATTACAATGTTCTTTGTATCGACTTGTTCAGCTAGCAAGTATTTAATATTCTCACACATTATATTTTGTACTTGCTTCATTTCTTGTTGTTCTGTCGCTATTTTATCTACTTTTTCTTCCATTACTTTTTGTTTTGTTTTTATATCTACTACTACATCTAATATTTCTTTTAAAAATTTTTCTTCCATATGGTTGTCCTCCTTTCTAAAAAAATATTATTTATAATTTCTCATTTGTTTGTATAACTATAGTAATATAATTTAATTTATAAGTCAAGTTGTTTTTTCCATTTTTTATTGAATTTTATAGGAAGTTTTTAGTATCTATTCTTAAGTTTATATGCAAGGCCCGTATTTCTTTTTTTGATATCTGCATTTTTTATCATGAAGTCTATTATATTTGAATTTCCTATTACTATTAGCATTTTTTTGGCTCTTGTCATTCCTGTATATAAAAGGTTTCTTGTTAATAGCATTGGTGAAGCTTGTGGTACTACCATTATTACAACATCAAACTCACTTCCGTTGTGATTTATGTACTGTTATACTATAGGCATGTTCTATTTGGTCTAAGTCTTGGAACATGTAGTCTGCTTGTTTTTCGTCGTCAAATTTTATTGTTAGTATTTTATCTTGTTCATTTATTTTTATTATTGTTCCTAGTTCTCCGTTAAATACTCCCATTCCGCTTTCATATTTTGGCTCTAATTTTTCCCAAAATATATCATAATTATTTTTTATTTGCATTACTCTATCGTTTTCTCTGTATATTGTATCTCCTATTTGTTTTTCTGCTAATAAATCATTTTCTGGATTTAGGTTTTTTTGCAAAATTTTATTTAATTCTTTTGTTCCTAGCATTCCTTTTTTTGTAGGTGATATTACTTGTATATTTTTAAAGAAATCATAATTACCATAATTTTTAAGCCTTTCTTTACATAGTGAAATTATATTGTATAGTATTTTTTCTTGGTTTGCTTCATTTATATAGAAAAAATCTTCGTTTAAGTCTACTAAATTTTCATTTTCTATTTCTTCTTTATTTAAAAACTTTTCTCCTTCATTTACTCTATGTGCATTTAATATTATTTTACTTTTGGCAGCTTGCCTAAATATTTTGTTTAGTACTATTGTAGTTACTTGCTCAGATTCTATTAAGTCTTTTAATATACTTCCCGGTCCTACTGATGGAAGCTGATCTATATCGCCTACTAATATTAATTTTGTTCCTTGATATAATGCCTTTATTAAATAATTCATTAAGAATAAATCTACCATTGATACTTCGTCTACTATTACAACATCTGCATCAAGTGGTGTTACTTCATAGTCTACACTTGCTATTTTGCCTTCTTCTTCCATTTTTCCTATTTCTAAAAGTCTATGTAAGGTTTTTGCTTCTTCTTTCGTTGTTTCTGTCATTCTTTTTGCTGCTCTTCCTGTTGGTGCACAAAGTACTGGCTTTTTACCTTCATTTTTATATAATTCTATTATTGTTTTTATTATTGTTGTTTTTCCTGTACCTGGTCCACCTGTTATTATGCATACATTATTTTCATTTACCGCTTCTATTGCTTCTTTTTGTTTTTCAGATAATTCCATGCTTGACATTTTTTCTATTTTCTTTAATTCTGTTTTTATATTTTTTATTTTCTTTATATTAGGTGAATTTTGTAAAATTCGAATTCTATTTGCGATGTTTTCTTCTGCTTTATAGTAAGGGGTTAAATATACCCAGTTTTGCTCATTATTTTCTTCGTTTCTTGTTTCTATAACTATTTGGTTATTTACTTTTAAGTCTATCATATTTTCTTCTATTTCTTCATTTGTTACTCCTAAAAGTTCTTCACAAAAGGTTATTAAGTTTTCTTTTAGCACTGCACAATGTCCATTTAAATTTGTACATGTTATTGCATATTTTATTCCACTTTTTATTCTTTTATCATTATTGTATGGAAGCCCTATATCTATTGCCATTTTGTCTATTTTTTTGAAGTCTACATTATTTGCTACATCTATCAATATATATGGATTTGCTTCTATTTCTTCTATTGCACTTGGTCCTAATTTTTTATATACGTTTTTTGCATTTTGAATTCCTATTCCAAACTTTTCTAAGTATCCTACTATTTGCCATACTTCCCAATTTTCTATAAAAGTTTCTGAAATTGTTAATGCTTTTTCTTCATTTATTCCCTTTATTTGTGATAATTTTTTGGGTTCAAATTTTAATACATGTATTGTTTCTTCTTTGAATGTATCTACTATTTTCTTTGCTGTTGCTGGTCCTACTCCTTTTATGCTACCATTTGCTAAATACCTTTCTAAAGAACCTAAAGTTTGTGGCATTAGTTTTTCAAAAGTATCTACTTTAAATTGTTCGCCATAATCGTGATGTGTTACAATTTTTCCAACTAATTTAAGAGTATCTCCAACATTAATAAATGGAAGATACCCTACTATTGTTATTTCTTCTTTCTCTGTTTCAAATTCTGCAACTGTATAGCTATTTATTTCGTTTTGATATATTACTTCTTTTATTTCACCTGTTATTTCCAATGTTAATTCTTTCTCCTTTTTTAACTTAATTTAGTATATCAAAAAGGAAAAGTGTTTACAACCTTTTATTTAATATTTATTACTATTCACAACCTTTATTCTACACTAGCGCGAAGTGATTAATATATTTTATTTTTGTAATTTTATTTTATATTTTCTATTACTTCCTTACATTCTCTCCAATTTGTTACTTTCAAACCTTCATATTCTTTTGATAATTTATTTAGTATTTGTATTGTTTCATCTGTTGAGTCTAAATCTGCTATTATAATATCTTTTATATTTTCTTCTTTTCCATATATTATTCTAAATAGAAAGTTTCTTAAAAACCCCTCTATTTTGTTTTCTTGATTTTTTACGGCTACTATTATATAAATGCCATCAGATTTTAAATTTGTATATGTATATATGTTAATTATTGTTTTTATAATTTCAAAAGCTCCATATAGTGCAAGTGTCCATAGTATTGCGTTTAATATAAATTCTCCCATTAAACTTTTCGCCTCCTATATATATTATATTATTTTTTTGTTTTTTGGTTACTTGCTCTGTTTTTGAGCACAATTAATAAACGAAAAAGCTTAAATTAATAATTTCTTTTTCTATGTATTACTGTTTTTATTTTAACTATTTTTTGTTTTTCTTGGATTTCATAAAAGATTAGAAAATTTTTATAGATTATAAATCTTTTTTGTTCATTTTTATAAATGCTTCCTATACGTGGGAAATATTGTAATATAGAGATTTTAGCAAATATATTATTAATAAATCGATTAGCTACTTGTGGATTATAAAGTTCATAGTATATGTACATAGCTGTATCTATAATATCATAATATGCTTGATTTATATATTTAATTTCGTATATATTTATATTCTCCTTTTAATACTTTGTTAACTGCTTCTAATACTTCTTCTGTACTATACATTCTATTTCCATTTCTTAATTGTAATTCTTCTGCTTGTCTTAATTTTTCATCGATTTCTTTGATTTCTTCTTCGCTAAATTTTATCATGCAATACCTCCTATATTTTTATAGTTAATGTTATTATATATTCGCCTTTATTTTATGTCAATATATTTTATAAAAAAAGTTTTCGACATTTTTCTATGTTTTATATTATTTGACTTTTTATATTTTGTATATTATAATTTCTTAGTAAACATTAATTTTATTTCCATTACAATTGTAGGAGGTATATATATGGCAAAAGTAAAAATTACTACCAAAACTTGTCCTTTATGTGGCTATATTTATGAGCGGAAACAAATGTATGCAATGGTTGAAAAGGAAATAGACCCTATATTTGATTTTAGATTAGTTTTTGATGATTCGAAAGAATCTAAAACTAAATTGGTTGAAGAATGTATAGAAGATACAGTTATTAAAGGAGATCATGATTTTGAATATGTATATCATAAAGATGATCCTATGAATGAACGTTATGGCGGGGATTTTATAGTAATTCATCGTGATTGTATTGGTATGTTTTGTCCAAATTGTGGAATATTCTTAAATGATAATATATGTACAAAATATAACGAAAAAGAAATTTAATAAAAGAAAGAGGAAGTTACTTATAATTTAAGTAGCTTTCTCTTTCTTTTATTATATAAATGTCCCAAAAGGGACAGATTACTCATTTGGAAACGTCCCCAATGGACATCCAATGAGCATTACTTTATTAAATATGTAAATATATCTGTTGATAGCTTAATTGCATTGTGTCTTATTAGTTCGTCTTCTACTATTACATAGTTATTTTCTATTACTTCTACATTAATTTTACTCAATTGTTCTTTTTGTTTTTCATTTAGTATTACTTGATCTTTTTGTTCTAGTGTTGAATATTTTTCTATTATGTTTTGTTCTATTTCTCCATTGTTTGCTATTACCACATTTATTTTTCTAGTACCTAAATGTTTATTTAATACATTTATATGGTCTACTATTGTGTAATTGTCTGTTTCTCCTGGTTGAGTCATCATATTGCAAGTATACATTAGTTTTGCTTTGCTGTTGTCTATTGCTTCTAACATATCTTTGCTTATTAAATTTGGCATTATACTTGTGTATAAACTTCCCATACTAAATATTATTAAATCTGCTTCTTTTATTGCTTTAATTACACTTTCGCATATTATTGGAGTTTCTTTGTAAAATACATCTACAATCTTTTTTTCTGTTTCTGTAATATTGTGTTCTCCTTCTATTATACTTCCATCTTCCATTTTTCCCATTAATATTACATTGTCTTCTGTTAATGGTAATACTTTACCTTTTAAGTTTAATACACTTCCTATGGCTTCTATTCCATCTGACATATTTCCACTTATATTTGTTATTGCTGTTAATAGTAAGTTTCCTACTGTATGACCGTTTAATTCACTATTAGTAGTAAACCTATAATTTAATACTTTTTCTACTAATGGCTCTATTTCTGCAAGTGATATTAATACTCTTCTTATATCTCCTACTGCTGGAATATTAAATTCTTTTCTTAACCTACCTGTACTTTTTCCGTCATCTGATACAGATACTACTGCTGTTATATCTAATGGGAAATTTTTTAAACCTCTTAATAGTGTGGATAAGCCTGTTCCTCCACCTAGAACTACTACTTTTTTATTATTCATTTTTATTCTACTTCCTTTTATATAAATTCTACCTCCTATTTTATACTTATTTTGTTTATTTAGCAATATTATTAATATAATATTGACAAATTATAAATATGTGATATAATTGTATTATGGTAACTATTAACATTATCACATTACAAATGTAGGAGGTAATAATATGGATTTGAAATGGTACTACTCTGCTGAAAACAATGGAACTACCGACCCTGTTGCAACTCTTTACAAGGCAAACGGATGCCCTGTGTTGCAGGTATATAAAGGTAAGGATTGTTACTTTTCACGGCTTTGCGGCAAGTATGCTTGCCATGTAGATATGGTTAAGGTCACTTATGAAGATGTAAACCTTCATACAGAGAAGCAGTGTGCCGGCGTTCCTGATGATAAGAAAAAGGAGATAAAACTCAAATTCGCCTGCAATTTAATCGAATCGGATTTTAATAATGAGGTAAATACCATTTTAAGCTTATTCTCGTAAGAAGAATGACGCAAAAGGGACAGATGACGCATTGGGAAACGTCCCAATGTCATCAGTTTAAGAAACTTGATTAATCAAATTTTAAGAAAATACCAATATTAGATATTAATTAAATATTTAATATTGGTATTTTTACATCATGAATAAACCTAAATAGGTAAAGTTTAATTATGCAAATCAAAAACTTTTGAGTTTATTATAACTATTTTTATTATTTGGTCGTTCTTCTATTTTATAATTTCCGCCTTTTCGTATTGGTATCTTGTATTTTAATATCTTCTTGCTTAATTTATCATATCTTTCTAATCTTTTCTTATCATCTTCTTCTAACATTATATATATAATTTCATTTTTGAATAATCCTATTGTTATATTTTCATTTATCTTCATTTCATGCTTATATTTTTTTTGCTCAATTTCTTCTTTTGCCTCATTTTTCATTGTTTGTATCATATTGTATACCAATGTACTCGCATATATATCTTGTTTTATTATTGTTTCTTTACTACTTGTGAATTTTTCTATTTGTAATTTAGATTTTAAACTAAAGTAGAGTGTTTCTATATCCCATCTCTTCCCATATATATCAAAAATTTCTTCATATGTGAAATCTTCTATATTTGTGATTAAATATCCCTCTTCTCCAGTATTTAGAATATATTTTAATACTCTTATTTTTGTTCTTCCCTTTTCTTTGGCATATTTTCTTATTTCTTCATCTTCCCAAAATTTCTTTCTCATTCTATCTTTTGTATGCTCTAATTCTATAAATCCATCTTTTGATTTCATTTGTCTTATTTCTTTTGCATAATATGACACTTTTAATCTTGATAAAAATTTTATATTATTTTTATTCAAGAACGTAAGGAACTCTAATGATACATAATTTCTATCCATTATATATATTGAGTTATATCCTTTTGTTATTTCTTGGTCTTTTTTCATATGTCTTTTTGCCATATACATTTCATTTGTTCTATATTTTTCTGGAATTACATCTATTATATATTCATTTAGAACATCATAACACATCGATACACTTGCTCTTGGTATACTTTTTCCTGTTCTTGCCTGTATTCTTCCAAATATATCTCTACTTGTTTGTGTATTTGGTAATTCAAAGTCGCTTCCATCTATTGCTTTTAATATATATCCTTTATATGTTTTTACATCTGTTTCTTTATATTCTTCATAAAAACCTTGTAAATAGTCTATATTCAAATCTACAAATACATCTGGATTTAATTTTAATCTTTGGTCTAATAATGATTGTGCAGACATATTTGTATCCTCATTTATCTTATTAAAAAAATTATTTATTTCCATATTAGTACATAACCCTCTTTTATTTAATATATAATTTATTAATTTTTCAAAACACATTTTTCTTTTTCTTGTAAAATCTTTTGCATTTTTTCTATATTGCTCTTTTAATTCTTTACTTTTTATCTTACTCCTTATTTTATTTAATCCTTTGTATCCATATTTTATCATATTTTCACCTTTTTTCTTTTATATATCATAAATTACAAAAAAATACTGTAACATAAATTTCAAATTTATATTACAGTATTTTTCTTAAACTGATGACATTGGAAACGTCCCCAATGCGTCATTTTTTCTTTTTATTTTCTTATTTCTGATCCTTGTTTTTCTAGTCCTTGTATTATTTTTTCTAGTATTGTGTTTATTTCTTCGTCTGTTAATGTTCTTTCTTGTGCTCCGAATTCTAGTGAGTATGCTATACTCTTTTTATTTTCTGCTATTCCTGTTCCTGTGTATACGTCAAATATTTTGCTTTCTATTAGTAGGTTTCCTGCTAGTTTTTTTATTTGTTTTGCTATTTCTTCTGCTGTTATATCTTTTTCTACTATTACTGCTAAGTCTTTTTTTACGCTTGGGAATTTTGAAATTTCTTTGTATTTCATTTTTCCTGTTTTCTTTTCTAGCAATTTGTCTAAGTTTATTTCTAGTACATATACATTGTCTTTTTGAATTTCTGGATGTAATTTTCCTACTATTCCTACTATATCATTGTTTACATTTATTTCTGCAGTTTGATATGGATGAAATTCCTTTGGTAATGTATTTTTTATCATAAATGAATATCTGCCATTATAACCCAAATAATCTAGTATTTCTTCTGTAATTCCTTTTATATCATAGAAATCTACTTGTTTTGTGTTTAGCCCTGTATTTCTTTGACCTGTCATTAATACACATAGCTTTGTATCTTCTCCATATTGATTATCTCTTTTATAAAATCCTTTTCCTATTTCGAATATAGATACATCTTTTTGATTACGTGCTTTATTGTATTCATATATTTTTACTAATGATGGTATCATACTATATCTTAACGTGTTTCTTTCTTCTGTCATTGGATCTAGTAATTTAATTGTTTCAAATGTATCTGGGCTATATTTTACTGCTTCTTTATCATTTACTAATATATATGATAAAGTTTCATTTAGGCCCAAGTCTATCATTTTGTTTCTTATATTTCTTATTGTTTTATTATATGAACCTTCTTTTAATGGAAGTGCTGGAAGTTTTCCTTCTATGTTATCTACTCCATAAATTCTTCCTACTTCTTCTATTAAATCTTCTGGTATGCTTATATCTATTCTTCTTTTTGGAACTGATACATGAATAACTTCATTTTCTACTTCATATGTGAAGCCTAATTTTCTAAATACATTTAAGATATCTTCTTTTTCTATTTTTAAGCCTAATACTTTGTTTATTTTTTCAAAAGTTATATCTATTTTTGTATCTTCTAAATTAGTTGTATCATATTTTACTAAACCACCTACTATAGTTGCATCTGCATATTTTTCTAGTAAATTACAAGAACGCTCAATTGCCATATATGTTCTATTTGGGTCTAAGCCTTTTTCAAAACGAGTACTTGCTTCACTTCTTAATATTTCTTTTGAAGTTTTTCTTATTTTTACATTATCAAATATAGCAGATTCTATAATAATATTTTTTGTGTTTTCTGTAATTTCAGTGTCTAGTCCTCCCATTACACCTGCTAATCCAATTGCTCTTTTTCCATCAGATATTACTATATCTTCTGTGCTTAATGTTCTTTCTATATCATCTAATGTTGTTAGTTTTTCTCCTTCGTTTGCCATTCTTACTTCTAACATTCCATTTAATGTGTCTGCATCATAGTAATGAAGTGGTTGACCTAGTTCTAGCATAACATAGTTACTTATATCTACTACATTGTTTATTGGTCTTATTCCTGAAGCCATTAGTCTATTTTTTATAAACTCTGGGCTTTCTTTTATTACTACATTTTCTACTTTCTTTGCTAAGAATATACTACAATTTTCAGTATTTACTTCTACTTTAAAATTGTTGTTTATATCTTCATTATTTTCAGAATGTGATAAATCAACTTCTTTTACTTTTTTATCATATATTGCACCTATTTCATATGCCATACCTAGTACACTTAGTAAATCACCTCTATTTGCTGTAAGTTCGAAGTCAATAACTCCATCATCCATTCCCATAAGTTTAATAGGGTCTTCTCCGACTTTGCTATCGGCTGGCAATTCATGTATTCCTTCTTTATCTTCTGGTTTTAAGAATTTACTATCTAGGCCAAGTTCAGCAATTGAACATAGCATTCCATTTGATTCTACTCCACGGATAACTCCTGCTTTTATTCTAAAATCTCCTGGAAGCACTGCTCCTGGTAAAGCTACTATAACTTTTAAACCTTTTCTAACATTTGGTGCACCACAAACTATTTGTAAAGTTTCTGCTCCTACATTTACTTTACATACATGTAAATGGTCAGAATCTGGGTGCATTTCACACTCTATTACTTCTCCTACTACTAAATTTGTAGCATTTATAAAATTTTCAGCTGAATCATATTCATTTCCTGCTTTAGTCATATCTTCAGCTAATGTTTTTAAGTCTACATCTATATCTACGTAATCTTTAACAAAATTTGTACTTAATTTCATTTTTCTCTCCTTCTAATTTTTTGGTATTTTTAATGTATCTTCCTAAAATGTGTTTTAGGAATTTTCTGGGTTTCGAAGTTGGATGTTGGAGGTTGGAAGTTGGATTTTTGGTAATTTCTTCGAAGTATTTACCCTAATTTCTAACTTCCAACTTCTAACTTCCATTTTAGTCCATTCTATCAAATTGATTTAAGAATCTTACATCGTTTTGATATAACAAACGTATATCTGTTATTCCGTATTTAAACATTGCTAGTCTGTCTAGGCCTGTTCCAAATGCGAAGCCTGTGTATTTTTCTGGGTCGTAGCCGTTCATTTTTAGTACGTTTGGATGTACCATTCCTGAACCTAATAGTTCTATCCAACCTGTTTGTTTGCATAGGTTACATCCTTTTCCGTGAGCATTTAAAACATGTTACATCTACTTCATATGATGGCTCTGTAAATGGGAAGTAACTTGGTCTAAATCTTAACTGTGTTTTTTCTCCTAGCATTTTTTTCATAAATACTTCTAGTGTTCCTTTTAAGTCTGCTAATGATATATCTTTATCTATTACTAGTCCTTCTACTTGTGCAAATTGATGTGAATGTGTTGCATCATCATCTCTTCTATATACTTTTCCTGGGCAGATTACACGTACTGGTGTTTTTTCTTCATTTTCCATCATTACATGTGCTTGAACTGCTGAGGTTTGTGTTCTTAATAAATATTCTGGTGTTACATAGAAGCTGTCTTGCATGTCTCTTGCTGGGTGTCCTTGTGGTAGGTTTAGTCTTTCAAAACAGTATTCGTCTGTTTCTAATTCTGGTCCGTCTACTACATCATAGCCCATTGACACGAATAAGTCTTCTACTTCTTCTATTATTCTATTTAGTGGGTGTTTGCTTCCTCTTTTTACTTTATTTGATGGAAGTGTTATATCTATTTTTTCTTTTGCAAGTTTTTCTTCCATTTCTGCTGATTTAAATGCTGTTTCTTTTTCTTCTATTAGTTTTTCTAGTTCATCTCTAACAACATTTACTAAGCTTCCTATAATAGGTCTTTCTTCTGCTGTTAGAGCTCCCATTCCTCTTAGTACTGCTGTTAATTCACCTTTTTTTCCTAAATATTTTACTTTTAAGTCATTTAGTTCTTTTGCATCTTTTACATTTGAAATTTCCTCTGTTGCATTTTTTCTAATTGCCTCAATTTGTTCTTTCATTTTTTGTTTTCCCCTTTCTTATAATGATTTAATTTTTTCATAAAACAAAAAACAATTCTATCCTATTTATAGGACGAATTGCTTGTATTTCGTGGTACCACCTAATTTTATTAATGTTTATTTTTCATTAACCTTATTTAACCTTTAACGCTAGGCTTTGCGCTATTTCCTACTGCTATTTTCAAAAATAGTCCTAAAAAGTGAAATTTCTGTAATTTATATAGGCTTGGCTTTCAGCTTTTTTAACCTTGCTCTCTTTTTCTATATTTCTTAATTACATACTTTGCTTTTTAATTGGATTTTTATTTACTATGTTTTATATATTATCATATTTTAAAAATAATTACAAGTGATTATTTATAGAATATTTTATAAATTGTTACTAACTTGTCACAATCCACATCTACTAAATAATTTGAAATTGACTAAGGGCGAAATTTGGTATTCACGAAGAGGTATTCCTTACCGATTTAGCCCCTACAGCAAAAATAAAATATTGTAAAGTTATAAATTCTAGCGCTTAACTTCTAGGTACATATAATAAACTTGCTAATTTTGATATTGGCATTGATTGTAGCCATACTGTTCCTGGTCCTTTTAATGTTGTTAGAAATAGACCTTCTCCTCCAAACATTATATTTTTTAATCCTGGTACTGTTTCTATACTTAAGTCTACTCCTTTTGTCATTGCTGCTACATAGCCATTATCTATTTTTAGTTTTTCTCCTTCTTTTAGCTCTTTCTTTACTACTTCTCCATCTATTTCTAAAAATACTTTTCCTGGCCCTGTTATTTTTTGCATTATGAAGCCTTCTCCTCCAAAGAAACCTGCTCCTAATTTCTTTCTAAAATGCATTGATATATCTACTGAACTTTCTGCACATAAAAATGATCTTTTTTGGGCTATTATTGTTTCTCCGTCACTCAAATCAAATTCTAATATTCTTCCTGGAAAACATGATGAAAATGCTATTTCTACGTCATCTTTTTCTGCTGTATATGTGTTCATGAATAATGATTCTCCTGCTAGTGCTCTTCCTAGACCTTTCATTATTCCCCCATTTGTTGATGTAGACATTTTTATGCCTTCATCCATCCAGCTCATCCCTCCACTTTCTGTTATTACTGATTCTCCATTTTTTAATTTACATGTTACTACTGGTAATGATTCTCCTATAATTTTTGCTTCCATATTTCATCCTCCTTTTTATTACATTAATATTACTATGTTACATTTTTCTTTTCAATATTTTTCGTAAATTTTGTTGTTTTTTCTGTTTATATTTCATTTTCGTTTCATAAAAACATATTTTTGTTCTTTATATTACATAATTGTTACAATTTCATTTCATTTATTTTTCTTATGTTTACTGTTTTTGTAATATTTGTTTACATTTTTCGAAAAAATAATTTCTGTGGATATTGTGGATAACTCTGTTGATAACCTATTTTCAATACATTTAGGGCACAAATTGTTCACATTTATTTTTTGTGTATTTTTTTATGAAAACCTTCGAATTATTTTGTAATCAATTATGGTGATTTATTATTTTTTATTTGCTATTAGTTTTATAAATTATCTTTCAAACTCACTATTATTTTTAATACGAGGTTTTGGTAATTTTAAAATTCCCTCTTCCATATTTTGAGTAGTTAAACCTACTCGTGAATCAATTTTTATTAAATACGGCAATAAATTTTCCATATCATCATTATCATCTAATATAATAAAATGTGGTTTATAATTTATTTTTGAAAGAAACCCATTAATTTCTGCTCCCCTTGTAGCATCTTGTATATGTGGCGTATATCCTATAATTTCTTTATCTAAGTTAAAATCTTCTAATGCTTTTATTAATCGTTCTTTAAGTTCTGGTGTATGTCTCCAAGTAGATGTAACTACTATTTTTGAATTAGTTTCCCTTACAAGTATATTTAAATTTTCTAAACATATTTCATCAAATGGCATTGGATTAAATAGTGACATATCATGAGTTTCATTGTAAAGTCTAATTAATTTGGCTTCCGAATTTAATACTCCATCTACATCTAAAAATATTATATTCATATATTGCTCCTCTTTTTTCGTTTTATTATATTTTCATACTTTTTATACATTTGAATTATTTTTTATATAGTATTATTTCATTTATATAAATTTTGATAAATTTTATAGTCTCTTACTATTTTTCTTACATAGTTGTTTGTTTCTTTGAATGGTATATTTTCTATGTCTGAACCATCTTCTTTTATTGTTCCTTGTTCAATCCAATTATCTACATTTCCTATTCCTGCATTATATGCGGCTAATGCTAATAGCATGTTGTTATTATATTTTTTTATTAGTTTTGAATAATATTTTGTTCCTATTTTTATATTTACTTCTGGATTGTATAAACTTTCTGTTACGATTATCTCTTCATTTACTTCTTCTGCTTGTTCTACTGCTGTGCTTTCCATTAGTTGCATTAGCCCTATTGCTCCACTTTTTGATTTTATATTTCGGTTAAAATTGCTTTCTGCTTTTATTATTGCGAAGGTTAGTAGTGGGTCTATGTTGTTTTCTTTAGAATATTTATATACATATTCTGAATAATTTGTTTTATATATCTTTTTTAATATGAAATTTTGTATCTTTAGTATTCCAAATAGTATTATAAGTATTATTAATAACACTACTATTAGGATTTTTATTTTCTTTTTCAAATTTTGTGTTCTCCTTTATTTGCATTCGTACCAGTTGGTTGCTTCTGATACTTCTACTTCTAATGGAACGCTTAATTGTACTGCTTTTTCCATGCATTCTTTTAGCATTTGTTTTGCTTGTTCTTTGTCTTTTTCGTTTACTTCTAGTATTAGTTCATCGTGTACTTGAAGTATTATTTTAGCATCTAGCTTTGTTTCTTCTAGTGCTTTATTTAAGTTTACCATTGCTAGTTTCATTATGTCGGCGGCTGTTCCTTGTATTGGTGTGTTCATTGCTGCTCTTGCTCCGAATTGGCGTACCATATAGTTGTTTGAACTTAGTTCTGGTATATATCTTCTTCTATTAAATAGTGTTTCTACATAGCCTTTTTCTTTTGCTTGTTCTACTACTTCTTTCATGAATTTGTCTATTCCACTATATTTTTCTAAGTATTGCTCTATATATTGTTTTGCTTGTTTTCTTGATATTCCTAGTTGCTCTGCTAATCCAAAGTCACTTATTCCATATACTATTCCAAAGTTTACTGCTTTTGCATTACTTCTTTGCTCTTTAGTTACTTCTTCTATTGGTATTCCTAATACTTTTGATGCTGCTTGTTTGTGTATATCTTCTCCATTTTTGAAGGCTTCTAGCATATGTTCATCTTGTGATATGTGTGCTAATACTCTTAACTCTATTTGTGAGTAGTCTGCATCTATGAATACATATCCTTCTTTTGGTTTAAATACTTTTCTTAAACGTTTTCCTAATTCTATTCTTGTTGGTATGTTTTGTAAGTTTGGCTCGGTTGAGCTTATTCTTCCTGTTGCTGTTACTGTTTGGTGGAAGTATGAATGTATTCTTTTTGTTTTTTCGTTTATATATGGTAACATTCCTTCTACATATGTTGAGTTTAGTTTCATTAAACTTCTATATTCTAATATTTTCTCTACTATTGGATGTTCTCTTTTTATTTTTTCTAATGCGTCTACATCTGTTGAATAACCTTTTTTTGTCTTTTTTGAAGTTGTTAGGTTTAGTTTTTCAAATAATATATTTCCTAGTTGCTGAGTTGAGTTTATATTGAATTCTTCTCCTGCCAAATTATATATTTCTTTTGTTAAACTCTCTATTCCTGCTTTTAGTTCTTCTCCAAAGGCTATTAGTTCTTCTTTATCTATATACATCCCTTCATATTGTATTTTTGCAAGAACTTCGGCAAGTGGCATTTCTATGTTTCTAAATAATTGCAAACTGTTTTGTTCTTCTAGTTTTTTTGTTAGTAAGTTTTTTAATTCATTTATTACATATGTTATAAATGAAACTTCATATTTTTTACTATCTTTACTTTCTTCAGTATTTGTGTCAAATAGGTTTATTTGCTTGTCTTGTTTTTCTTCTACTCCATTTTTTGACATATATTCGTTTTTGTCTAACTCTAAATAATCATTTGCTAAATTTTCTATCATGTATTTGCTAGCTGTTGGGTTTAATAAATATGCTGCTATTTCTATATCAAAATTTAAATTGTGCATTGTTATTCCATGTTCTTTTAGTATACAAAAGTCTTCTTTTAGTTTATAACTTACTTTTTTTATTTCGTCACTTTCAAATATTTCTTTTAATTTTTCTAAATTTACATTATTAATATAATACACTTTATTTTCTACTATTATGCTTACCCCAGTTATTTCCTTTTTTATTATATTATTACTATCTTTGTTATCTACTTTATCTAAATAATATACTATTTCTTTATTTTGTTTTATTTTATTAATTAGTTGTTCTATTTCTTTATTTTCATTATCTAACTCTACTATTTCAAATAATTCTTTTATTTCTTTATTATTAGTTTCACTTGTATTTAGGTTAAATCTTTCTATATATCTATTAAATTTTAGTTCTTTAAATTTTTCTAATACAGCTTCTTTATTCCACTCTTTTTTAGCTAAACTTTCTATTGCTTCTTCTATTGGTACATTTGTGTTTATTGTTCCTAATTCTTTTGAAAGATAGGCTAATTCTTTGTTTTCTACTATTTTTTCTCTTGTTTTACCTTTTATGCTTAATGCTCTTCCTTCTTCTATTTCTTTGTAAAGGTTTTCTATACTTCCATATTCTTTTACTATGCTTAAAGCAGTTTTTTCCCCTACACCTGGTACTCCCGGAATATTGTCTGAAGTGTCTCCTTGAAGTCCTTTTACTTCTATCAATTTTTCTGGCTCTAAACCATATACCTCTAATACTTTATTTTTGTCAAAGTCTTCTACTTCTGTTTTTCCTGCTTTTGTTCGTGGTATTCTTACTGTTATATGATCTGAAGTTAGTTGAAATGTGTCTCTATCTCCTGATAGAATTGTTACTTCTAAACCTTCTTTTTCCCCTCTTTTCGATAATGTTCCTAATACGTCGTCTGCTTCATAGCCTTCTTTTTCTATTATGGTTATATTCATATTTTTTAATATTTCTTTTATTATAGGCATTTGGCTAGCTAGTTCATCTGGCATTCCATGCCTTGTAGCCTTGTAACCTTCATACATTTTATGTCTTGCTGTTGGCGCTTTTAGGTCAAATGTTACTGCTATATAGTCTGGGTTTAGGTCTTCTTCTATTTTAAATAGAATTGCTAAAAAGCCATATACTGCATTTGTATATGTTCCGATCTGATGTCATTAACATTTTAGAGCCCATTATTCCATAAAAGGCTCTATTCATTATACTGTTTCCATCTACTAATAATAATCTACTCAAAATTATTCTCCTTTATATTTTACTTAATTTTATAAATCTTTACTTGTCAAACATATTTTGTCTATTATATTTCTCACAATTTAACTTTTCTTTTAAATATATACACTCTTGTAGGTCTATATCATTTATATTTGCTAAACAAACTATATAATATAAAACATCTTGAAGTTCTTCTTCTATTGTACCTTTTATAGTTTGTTCTTTTTCCATCCTTTTATCTTTTCTTATAACTTCTGCAAGTTCTCCTACTTCTTCCATTAGTTTTAACATATATTTGTCATTAGAGTTATTCTTGTGGTCTATATTTTTAATGCAATCTTGCAATTTTCTTATAGTTAAATCTTCTTCCATATTTATTATCCTTTTTCCTTATCTTTTTCTATTTGCTTGCTATATCTATCTTCTTCTGAAAATATACAACCACAATATTTTTGCATATATAAGCCTAGTTCACGTGCTTTTGTTTGTCCTTCTCTAAATCCCACTCTAAAGTCCCTATATAGAAATTGCAAACCATATTTTTTTGCTATTTTTTCTCCTAATTCTTTTAGTTCTTCGTGTTTTTGGTATGGGCTTATTAGTAGTGTTGTACTAATAGCGTCATATCCATTTTCTTTTGCATATTTTGCAGTTTGCTCTAAACGCACTTTGTAGCAATAATCTATACATCTTGTTTGTAAGTTATTTATTACATTTTTGCAAAATTCATCTAAACCATATTCTTCTTCAAATATGGCATTTACTTCTATTGCTTTTGTATATTCTTTTAATGTGTCTCTCCTTGCTTTATATTCCATGTATGGGTGTATATTAGGGTTATACCAATATATTGTTGGTTCTATCCCTTCTTCTCTTAATGAATCTATACAATATACACTACATGGTGCACAACAAGTATGTAATAATAATTTCATTTTATTCTCCTTTATATTCTACACCTATATGTTTATAAGCTAATGGTGTTGCTACTCTTCCTCTTGGGGTTCTTGCTATATAACCTATTTGTATTAGGTATGGCTCATATACATCTTCTATTGTATCTACTTCTTCTCCTATTGTTGTTGCTATTGTTTCTAGTCCTACTGGTCTTCCTCCGGTATGTTATTATTAGTGTTTCTAATATTCTTCTATCTATATTATCTAGTCCAAGTTCATCTATTTCTAACTTATTTAGTGCATGCTTTGTTATTTCTATATTTATATTTCCATCGCCTAAAACCAAAGCATAATCTCTTACTCTTTTTAAAAGTCTATTTGCTATTCTTGGGGTTCCTCTTGAACGTCTTGCTATTTCTAAGCTTGATGAGTCGTCTATTTCTATTTTTAATATTTTGGCTGACCTTTTTACTATTGTTGATAAGTCTTTTGTGCTATATAGTTCTAATCTATCTACTATTCCAAATCTATCACGAAGCGGTGTTGTTAATGAACCTGCTTTTGTGGTTGCTCCTATTAGTGTAAATTTTGGTAGGTCTATTCTTATTGATTTAGCTGATGGCCCTGTCCCTATTACTATGTCTAGTACGTAGTCTTCTAAAGCTGGATATAGTATTTCTTCTACACTTTTACTTAACCTATGTATTTCGTCTATGAATAATACATCTCCTAATGATAATGCTGTTAATATTGCTGCTAAGTCTCCTGGTTTTTCTATTGCTGGACCTGAGGTTACTTTTATGTTTGTTTTCATTTCATTTGATATTATTCCTGCTAAAGTTGTTTTTCCAAGTCCTGGTGGTCCATATAGTAGAACGTGATCAAGAGGCTCTCCTCTTTTTTTGGCAGCCTCTATGTATATTTTCATATTTTCTTTTACTTTATCTTGTCCAATGTATTCTTTTAGCAGTTGTGGTCTTAAATTGTTTTCCATTCTTTCTTCTTGTTTATTTTCTAATTCTGGACGAATTAGGTTTTGGTTTTCTTCCATTGTTCTATTTTCCTCTTTTTAGTTTTTTCTTTGTTTCCGCAACGGAGTCATTTTCTCTTGTTAGTTTCTGCTTTGTTTCCGAATTGCTACTTATTCGTTTGTTTCTTTTTCGCCATTGTATTCGTTTACAAAATATAGTGGTCTATTTTTTGTTTCGTTGAATATTCTTCCTAGGTATTCTCCTACTATTCCAAATAACATTATTTGTATTCCTGAGAAGAATAGTATTAATAATATTATTGCTTGGAAGGCTTGTATTGCTACCTTTAGCGCTATACATTTTGCTATTACATATATGAAATATACACCTAATAGTATAAATGTTGGTATTGCTAAATATGTTGATACTCTTAATGGTGATGTTGTGAATGATGTTATTCCGTCTATTGCTAAGTCTATTAGTCTTCTATAATTCCATTTTGTCTTTCCTGCAATACGTGGATCTCTATCGTATAGTACTTCTTTTTTGTTATAGCCTATCCAACTAAACATTGATTTTGAACATCTTTGTGATTCTCTTAATTTTCTAAGGGCATTTACACATCTTCTATCTAATAACCTAAAGTCTCCTGTGTCTTTTTGTATTGGCACTCTTGTTAGGCTTTGTAATACTTTGTAGTACATTTTTGATGTAAATTTTTTAAGCCATGTTTCTCCTTCTCTTGATTTCCTTTTTGCATATACATCATCATAACCTTGTTCCCAATATTTTATTAGTTCTGGTATTAACTCTGGTGGGTCTTGAAGGTCTGCATCCATAAATATTACCGCGTCTCCTTTTGCATAGTCTAACCCTGCTAGCATTGCTATTTCTTTTCCAAAGTTTCTTGAAAAGTCTACATAGCAAATGCGTTCGTCTTTTTCTCTTAATTCTTTTATTATTTTTATTGTATTGTCTTTACTTCCATCGTTTACAAATAGCACTTCAAATTCGTAATTATCTATTTCATTCATTAGTTTATTTAATCTTTCGTATAAAAATGGTAATGATTCTTCTTCGTTGTATGCTGGAATTATGATACTTATTTTTTTCATATTTTTCTCCTTTTTTGCTTTTAGAAGTTAGCTATCAAATCGCTTTTGCTATTTATATTTTTATTGTAGGGGCTAAATCGGTAAGGAATACTTCTTGGGAATACCGAATTTCGCCCTTAATCAATTCAAATATTAGCATAAATTTAAAGATACGTTTAGGGCGTAATTAGGTAAATTCTCTTAGGTATTCCTAACCGATTAAGCCCCTACGTTAATTTCAAATTGCTTACTACAAATTGTAAAAATAGATTTTTTCTAACTTTCTATATATTCTAATTAATTTACTCTATTATATCTATTTATTGCCTTTATTGCAAGTATAATTTGTATTTTTAGAACATTTGTGTTATAATATATTTAGATACTTGTTGACTTTAGTTTCATAAGGAGGTTTCTTATGATTATTTCTAACAATTTTTATTCTGTAGCTGCAACATATTTGAATAGAGTTCCAACTGCTAATGCAGTTACTCCTTCCAAAAAAGAAAGAAAGGTAGAAGCTACAAGTGCTGTCTACACCGGGAAGAGATTTAACGCAAACGCGGGAACTAAGTCAAGCTTTGCAAGCTACATCGACATTTGTATTTAAAAACAGGAATACCCCTTGACTGTATTTAGTCTAAGGGTATTTTTGTTAGTTCTACTTTATTTTCAATTTTATATAAAGTTTTATTTTCTAATTCTATTTCATTATTAAATTGTTCATTTATTAATTTATTTAGTTCTTCATCTATGCTTATAAAATATAGGTAATAGTTATCTTCACTATTGGCTATTTTTTGTTTTATTGATTCTATTTGTCTTTCTTTTACTTGATTATATACATCTACTTGATGTTCTGGATATAAATAATATTTTATCATCCAATTAAATATATTCGTTTTATCTTCTTGTGATATAGTAATTACTCTTGCTTTTTCTTCTATTTTATCATTTATTTTTCTTGCTGGTATCCTACCATTATTGCAATACTCTATTGAATTTATATTGCTTATTCCTGATGTTATGCTTACATTTGCTATTGATTGCAATTGTGTAAATGAAATTATTATAACTAATAATATTATATAATTTATTTTTCTATCATTCTTTTCTTCCATATTCTTTATAGTTATTGCTACTATAAAATATATCATTCCAAGTAAAAATGTTGGTAAATATCTATTAAGTCCATTGTGTCCTAGCATTTCTTCAGTTGAGAATTTCAATATATATGATAATTGTAGAAACATTATATATACTATTAAACCTACTATTAGTGCAATAATATAATTTGCAAATTTTCTTTTATTTTCTTGTAATACTACTTTTTTATATGATATTAATCCTGCTAATATAATTACCATTATTACTCCATATGCTGTCAACCTAACAGGTGCAGTTGTTGTATATATAGAATATATTGTTGGTATTAATTTGTTGTTTGAATCTGCAGAATCATGATTTTCTTCATAGTATCCAAATGTTGTAGTCAGAATACTCTTTAATGTAAATTCTATTGGATTACCATCTACTCTTGTTGCATTTTCCCCTCTTGTTCCAAGATTATATTTATTGTTGACTTTTGTAAATATTCTCCACGATGCAAATATGCTAACTACTACTATTGCTAATATAATAATATTTTTTAATTCTTTTGATTTTATAAATTTTAATATATTTTCTTTTTTATTACATTTATTATTTAATAATTCTATTAATAGATACATTGCTATTACAATTGCCGAAATATAAAAACCTGCTGGCTTTGTTATTGTTAGTAGCATTAATGCAATTGCAACTGATAACATTTTGAATTTATTATCTTCTTCAGTGTATAATGTATACATTATATATCCAATTATTAAACCTAATAATGCATCTGGATATGCTGATTCATAAAATATTAAATTCGGTAGTATTGCTGGTATACATACTAATATTAATGTTATTATTAAATTCATAAATTTAGATTTTGTTTTTCTATTAAATATTGGTATTAAAAACGAGAAACCTAGCATTTGTACTGCAAATGCCTCTATTCCTTGTAAGTATGGCCCTGTTATTCTCATAAAGAAATATTCTAGTAAATTTATTGATGGTGGATATAATGCAGTATAACCTCTACTCATACTATCTGTATAATATAAAACCTTTGTATTAAAGCTTCTATAAAAATAATGATCATAATCTACTAGGTTCTTATTATATGAAACTATCATTAATACTAAAAACGCAAATGAGAAAAATGCAAATCCTGGTGTTAATATTAATTCTTTTAAAGTTTTTCTATTTTTCCAATTTTTTATTATTGCATACATTCCAAGTATTATATTTAAAGTAGATACTATCCATACTCCATATTTTAGCCATTCAAATAGTCCAAATGTATATAAACTTAATATTATAAGTCCAAAATTTATTACTATACAATTTTCTATTTTTTTATTTGATTTATATGCTATAAATATGCTTCCTCCTATTATAATTGCATATAGCAATATAAATCTTAATAAAATTATTATTACTTCCATATTTCCCCTTTATTTCAACCATTCTGGATTATTTACATACCAGTCTATTGTTTTTATTATTCCATCTTCAAATTTTGTTTTAGGAAGCCAACCTAATTCTGTACTTATCTTTGTTGGATCTATTGCATATCTAAAGTCATGACCTTTTCTGTCTTCTACATAAGAAATTAAGTCTTCTGATTTTCCTAAATGTTTTAGTATTAATTTAACTATTTCTATGTTTCTTTTTTCATTGTGTCCGCCTACATTATATCTTTCACCGCTTTTTCCATTATGGAATACTAAGTCTATTGCCTCACAGTGGTCTTCTACATATAGCCAATCTCTAACATTCATTCCTGTTCCATATACTGGTAATTTTTCATTATTTAATGCAAGTTTTATCATATGTGGTATTAATTTTTCGTTATGTTGATATGGTCCATAATTATTTGAGCAGTTTGTTATATTTACATTCATTTTGAAAGTTTCGTGGTATGCTTTTACTAGTAAATCTGAACTTGCTTTTGATGCTGAATATGGGCTACTTGGTTTTATTGGTGAGTTTTCAGTAAAATATCCTTCTTCTCCTAATGCCCCATATACTTCATCTGTTGAGATGTGCATAAATTTATTTGGTGAACCTTCTCCCCATTTTCTTTTCGCTACTTCCAAAAGTGTATGTGTTCCTAATATATTTGTTTGTGTAAATATAAATGGTGTTTTTATGCTATTATCTACATGGCTTTCTGCTGCAAAATGTATTACTCCATTTATGTCGTATTTATCAAATATTTCTGTCATTTTTTCAAAATCACATATATCTGCTTGTTCAAATTTTATTTTATCTTTTACATTCCTTAAATTTTCTAAATTTCCTGCATATGTTAGTTTATCTACTACTATTACATTATAATCTGGATGTTTTGCCACAAAATATTCTGCAAAATTTGCTCCTATGAAGCCCGCTGCTCCTGTTACTAATATATTTTTTTTCATAATTTTTATCCTTTCTTTTTATTGCTAGCTGTTTACATTTTTTAATATTTGTTTTCTGCTAATTCTTTTAAATACATACCATATTCTGTTTTTATGTATTTTTCTGATAATGCTAACAACTCTTGTTTATTTATCCAACCATTGTTATACGCTATTTCTTCTGGGCAACATACTTGCATTCCTTGCCTTTTTTCTATTGTTTGCACAAAGCTTGCTGTTTCTAGTAATGCATCATGTGTTCCTGTATCAAACCATGTTATTCCTCTTCCTAGTTTTTCTACTTTTAGTTTTCCTCTTTTCATATATTCTTCATTAACAGATGTTATTTCTAGTTCTCCTCTTGCTGATGGTTGTATTGCCTTTGCTATTTTTACTACTTCATTTGTGTAGAAATATAAACCTGGTACTGCATAATTGGATTTTGGTATTTCTGGTTTTTCTTCTATTGATACTGCATGCCCATCTTGGTCTATTTCTACCACACCATATGCTGTTGGGTCTTTTACTAAATATCCAAATATTGTTGCTTCATCTTCTCTTTTATTTGCTCTTTTTAATATTTCTACCAAGTGTTCTCCGTAGAACATATTATCTCCTAGTATCATAGTTACATTGCTATTTCCTATAAATTCTTCTCCTATTAAAAATGCTTCTGCTAAGCCATTTGGTTTTTCTTGAATTTTATATTCAAAATGCATTCCCCATTGTGAGCCATCTCCTAATAAGTTTTCAAATGTAACTATGTCTCTTGGTGTTGATATTATTAATACTTCTCTTATTTCAGCCTCCATTAATACTGAAAGTGGATAATATATCATTGGTTTATCATATACTGGCATTATTTGTTTTGATATTGCAAGTGTTAGTGGATATAGCCTTGTTGCACTGCCTCCTGCTAAAATTATTCCTTTTCTTTGCTTCATTTTATTCACATCCTTTGCTTTAGGTAAACATACTATATCATTTATACATAATTTTTTCAAGTAAATATATGATTAAATTTTTATACATAAAAACTGGACAGAAATTCTATCCAGTTTTGTTATTTTATATTTATATTCTAAATATATCTGATTCAAGATATCTCTTTAGAGCTTCTTGCCATTTAGGAATATTTATTCCTGCTTTTTTAAGCTTTTCTTTACTTAACTTAGAATTCATTGGCCTTTTTGCAGGTCTTGGGAATTCTTCAGTTGTTACTGGTCTTACTTCACATTCTATACCAAGTATTTTGTATATTTCCTTAGTAAATTCATACCATGTTGTATCTCCTTCATTTGTTGCATGATAGATTCCATATGGTATTTTCTTTTCTAAAGTTTCATATATATACTGGGCTAAGTCTACTGCGTATGTCGGGCTTCCGTGTTGGTCTGCCACTACTGTTACAAATTTTTCTTCTTCTGGAAGGTCTTTTTTTCCTAAAGCTACTTTTGTCATGGTTCTTACGAAGTTATTTCCATCTCCATAAAGCCATGCTGTTCTAAAAATGTAGTACTTTTCTACATTTTCTTTGATGTATTCTTCGCCTTCTAATTTTGTAACTCCATACACTGTTTCAGGAGCCTTTGAATCATCTTCTTTGTATGCTTTATCTAATGGTAAGTTGCCACTAAATACATAATCTGTACTAATGTGTACAAGTATACAGTTATTATTTCTAGCTGCAATAGCTAAATTTTTAGGACCATCTGCATTTATTTTTCTTGCTAAATCTAAGTCTTCTTCTGCCTTATCAACAGCAGTGTATGCTGCACAGTTGATGATTACATCTGGTTTACTTTCTTCAACAAATTCTTTTACTGCTTCTAACTTAGTAATGTCTAATTCTGCAACATCTGTTAAAATTAATTCTTCATTTTCAAACCTTTTTTTTACTGCTTTTGCAAGCATTCCGTTTGCTCCTGTGATTAAAATTTTCATATGTAGAAGCTCCTCTCTTTCTTAAGATTTTAATTAAAATTTATATGTTAAATACTTTTATAAATTATTTATTATGTATGTAAGTGAAATATATAATGGCATTATTGACCATATTATTGTAATAAAAATTATTAATATATTTTTTATTTTTTCATTTTTAAAAATCTTATCAAATATATACTTTAATCCATTAACTATAAAATACATTAAAGGTATTATAATAGGCATAATATATCTTCCTTGTGGCTGAAAATCACTAAAGTATGAATAATATAAGCTTAATATTATTGGAATAATAATGTTTATTACCATTATTATATTAAATAATATTTTTTCTTTATTCTTAATATCTTTTTTAGTTATAATCTCTTTATTTTTATTATTTATTTTTTTTACTGATGCTACTATCCATTTAAAGGATATTCCTATAATTCCTACTCCCATTGTCAATAAATATAATATGTAAATTTTTCTATCCATTATTATATTCATATATCCAAATATTCCTATCATACTTTGTATACTTATTTTTATCCATTGCATATTTTTCAACATATATATTAAAGGTATATTTTCATTTGCAGGAGTAGCTCTATTAGTTGGTTTTAATTGTTCAATTGCATACATTTGGCTGTATTGTTTAGAAGTATTTAATCCTAAAAAATCTCCATCATATATAATATAACTTCTTACAAACCACCAGCCTGCAATTGCCAATGATATTAATGTTATAACAATTCCCTTTTTCAAAAATGTTTTTATATCTATTTTCTTTATTATACAGCTTGTTACATATATTATTATTGAAGTTAAAATGTATCCATACGCATTATAATATGATAATGCACATATTCCAATTCCTACTCCTAATATTATGCAAGACTTACAATCCCAGTCTTTTTCTAGCCCTCTAATCCAACTATATACTATAATAGCTGTTGACATTATAGCTAGTGAATCATTATTTATATATGAACCTAAATATATTAATTGTGGAAGTAATGTTACAAATGCTATGAATAGCCATTTATAAACTCCTTTAAATAACCTTTCTGATATTTTAACACACACAAATGCATATATTGTAATACATATTACACTTATTAGTCTTGCTGCTACTACTAATGAAAACTCATTTTGTGTAAAAAAAGTGGCAACTTTCATAAATAAACCTGAAAATATATAAGATAATATAGGGGTAAATGCATAAGATATTCCCCACATTTCATTCATTATTTCTTTATCTCCACCATGTGGTAATTTCAAATGGTTACATATATATTTGCATATATCATATTTCATAAATTCGTCTGGCGCTGTATTAAATTCTGTATTTACTGCAATATTTGTGCATAAATATGCTATATATATTATAAATATTATTATTAATATTGTTTTGAATATTTTTTTATTTCTTTGTGTCAATATATTGTTCATTTATTTTCCTCTTTTATATTGAAAATATTAATACCCCAAGTATTATAGTTATTAAACCTATTAATTTCTTTTTACTTATTTTTTCCTTTAGCAAAAAGTAACTAAGTACAGCTACAAAAACATATTCTGTTGCTCCTAATATTGGTCCCATAGATAATGGTACATATTTATATGCAAATACAGAACACAAAGTTGCTCCAAAGAATATTGCATATGCAAATAGTGTTTTGAAATTCAAATATTCTTTTATTTTGCTTTCTCTTTCTATATCTGCTGATTTTTTTAATAATATTTGAGCAAGTGCTGAAATAATTACTCCTAAAATATATATTCCTGAAAAAACTAATACTTTATTCATAATCTTTCACCACCAATCCTACTCCAATTAACACCACAATTGTTCCAATTATCATATTTGTGGTTATTGTTTCTTTAAAAAATATTAATCCCCATAACATACCCCAAATAATTGTAATTGCTTTATTAAAAAAAGCTGTAGTAAGTGCAAATTTTTTTAAAATTTGTTGCCATAGAAGTGCATATATTCCTAGAATTATTATTGATATTCCATAAAACACACAAAATTTTATTGATAAAAATTGATTTTGTGCTGCAAGTTTTGAAAATACTCCACAAAATGAAAAGAATAATAGTAATAAATGTAAATATATATATTTACTATATTTTTTCATTTTTTTATCTTTTTCTATATTTTGATTATTACTCATTTTCTTCCCCTTGATTGAAATTTATTTTTTCTTTTATTACAAATTGTGGTGAATTATTTATACTTATATAAATTCTTCCTAGATATTCACCTATTAATCCTAACATAATCATTATTATTCCAGAAACAAATAATAATACTGCCATAAGTGAACTATAACCCTGTAATATATTAGAATGTGTAATTAATTTGTGTACAATTGTGTAAATTCCATATACAAAACCTATTGCTGCTGTAATAAATCCTATTATAGTAGATATTCTTAATGGTTTTATAGAAAACGCTGTAAAACCATTTACCCATAAGTTTAACATTTTTTTGAAAGTAAATGTTGTATGTCCTGTTATTCTTTCTCTTTCTTCCATTTGCACATTTACTATATCTCTTGTTGTTCTTAATATTAAACCTGATATGTATGGATATGGATTTTTATATTTTAGTATTTCATCTACTATATATTTCTTTAAAACCATAAAATTTGTAAAACTTAAATCTTTTGGTTTTTCCATTATTATTTCTGACATTTTTCTATTTACTATTGTTCCGAAGCTTTTAAATTTACTTTGTTTATATTCTGTATATTTTGCACTTGCAACATCGTGACCTTCTTCCATTGGTTTCATTAATTCCCATAACTTATCCATTGGGCATTGTCCATCATCATCCATAAGTAAAACATAATCACCTGAGCAATATGTCATACCTGCCATTACTGCTCCTGGTCTATTCATGTTTTTTGTTAAATTTATTATTTTTACTTTTTTATTTGCTCTAGCAATTTCTTTTAAAACTTCCCATACGTTATCTGGCGAACAGTCATTTACTGCTACTACTTCATAGTCATATTTATCATTTTTTGAAACCACTTCATCTATTTCATTTATAACGGTTCCTACTGTTTTTGCACTACCATAACATGGTATAATAAAGCTTATTGTTTTTATATTATTATTTTCCATTTATTTCACCCTTTTATTTTCTTACAAATCTATTTAATTTCATTTCTTTTTTATAGTCTTCTAGATATGAAATATAGTCATATTTAGGTTCATATCCTAATTCTTCTTTTGCATTTGTTATATCCATAACGAAATCATCACAGTCTTTTTTCTCTGGACATGGTATTATTTTTGAAGGCTTGTCTTTTGGTGAGAAAACTTTTATTATTCCTTCTATTTGTTCTTTCATTGTTGTTTTTACTCCTGTTCCAGCATTATATATTCCAGTATCTCTATTTACGAATAAAGATTTAAATATCATTTGGCATAAGTCTTTAACATATATTATATCTTTTCCTAAATCTGGGTTTCCCCACATCTCTATATCTTTTCCTTCAATAGCTCTTTGTATAATATATCTGTATGATACATATTTCTTTTCACCATCTACATAATAGAACATATCTGGTGAATATTCATATATATTAGGTAATCTAAAAATAAAGTTTTTAATTCCATACATTTGATGATAACATTCTATTAAATCTACTGCTGCACATTTTGTAGCTGCATAAACTGCATGATCTCCTTTATATATTGGTTTTCTTAACCATTCTGGTTTTAATGGTTTTTTATCTTTTAAATATCCATTTAAATCTGCCCATGTTTGTGTATATATAATTCTATCAACCTTTACTTTTCTACAATATTCTAGTACATTCATTGTTCCTGTTACGTTAACATCTATATATTTATATGGGTCATCTTTTGCTAAATATGCTGGCAAAACACCTGCAAAGTCTATTAATGCATGTACATCATTTGTTGGTAATTTTTCAAAATCCTCCTTATTTGTTATATCTAATTGTATATATGTACCTTTATAAAATTCATATGGATATTCTGCTTTTGTACCTGTTGCAATTATTTCATACTTTTCCATATCTAAATTTTCTAGTAAATAATCAATAAAATACATTCCCAAATTTCCTGCTGAACCTAATACTATTATTTTCTTCTTTTCCATACCTTTTCTCTCCTTTTTAATTTTCTCTTTCTGGTGTATAAATATAATACCCTATTCTTGTTGAACTGTCAGTTGTTTTTCCTAAATTTTCAAGCTCCATTTCACTTATTCTATAAATATTCTTTGGATGTTTTTCTTTGTATTCGTTCATTTCTTTTATATCTTGCTCAGTAAATATAAATTTGATATATGCTTTTGTTGGTTCTGTTGTTTTTGTAAAATCTGGTGTTTTACCACATGCTACATCAATTACCATTTTCATAAAGTCATATCCTGTAGATATTTGAACTAAATCTGAACCTATACAATCTCCGCCCATTCTAGCTCCTATTTCTATTATTTCAAAGTTTCCGTTTTCATCTACTTTAAATTCTGTATGGCTAGCTCCATTTTGTATGTTTAATGCTGTTAGAGCTTCGAATATGTTGTTTTTTATTCTCTCTTGATATTCTTCTTTTATATCTGATGGTTCACAATGTCCTGTTTCTATAAAGTTTGGAGATCCTGTTGTATATTTTTTTGTAAATGCTAAAAAGTGATGTTTTCCTTTATATGAAATACATTCACAACTATATTCATCTCCTTCTATGTATTCTTCTATAATTGCTCTTTTTTCAAAAGAATCTTTTATTGAATTACATACCGCTTCTTCTAAGCCTTCTATATTATATAGTTTAGTTATCCCTCTACTTCCAGATCTATCTGTTGGCTTTACTATTATAGGGAATTTCATTTCATCAATATTCCATGTTGTTTTGTCATCACTTACTTTTATAAACATAGGAGTTTTTATATTATTTTGTTTTAATTTTTTACGCATTTCATATTTGTTTGTACATTGAAGTGTATTTGCTGTTGGATTACAAGCAAGTCCCAAATTTTCAGCTACATAATTTACTGTAATTGTTGCTAAATCTGAACCTATTGAACATATTCCTACTGGTTTTATTTCTTTACATTTTTCTAATATTTGTTCTTTTTCTGTAATACTTATAGGATAAAAATAATCTGCTGTTCTTTCTCCAATAGCATCTGCTTTCCATGCAAATGCATGTACTTCATATCCTAATGATTGTGCTTTTAATATTAATTGGTTTTGGAACTCATTTGCTCCAATTATTACTAATTTTTCTTTCATTATAATTCTCCTTTTATTATTTTATTTATAAAATTCTTTAATTTTTTCACAAACTGTTAAAACTTCTTCTTCTTTTAATCCATAGTACATTGGAAGTCTTAATAATCTTTCACTTTCTTTAGTTGTATATTTATCTTCTCCATGGAATCTTCCATATTTTATTCCTGCTGGAGCTGTATGTAATGGTATATAATGAAATACTGATGCAATATTATTTTCTTTTAAGTATTTTATTAATCTTGTTCTTTCTTCTAGGTCTTTAGTTTTTATATAAAACATATGTGCATTATGTTTGCACTCTTTTGGTATATATGGAAGTTCTATTTGTTTTATATCTTTTAAATTATCATAGTATAAATTCCATGATTTTAACCTATCATTATTTATTTCATCTGCCATTTCTAATTGTGCATAAAGGTACGCTGCATTTATATCACTTGGTAAGAAAGATGAACCTGCTTCTACCCAAGTATATTTATCAACTTGTCCTCTAAAAAATCTACTTCTATCAGTTCCTTTTTCTCTAACTATTTCTGCTAGCTCAAAATTGTCTTCATCTTTAACTAATAAAGCTCCACCTTCACCCATACTATAGTTTTTAGTTTCATGGAAGCTATAGCATCCGTAATCTCCAATTGTTCCTAGAGGTCTACCTTTATATTCGCTCATAACTCCTTGTGCAGCATCTTCTATTACTATTAAATTATACTTTTTAGCTATATTCATTATTGTGTCCATTTCACATGCTACACCAGCATAGTGAACTGGCACAATTGCTTTTGTTTTTTCTGTTATTGCATCTTCAATTAATGTTTCGTCTATATTCATTGTGTCTGGTCTAATATCTACGAATACAACGGTTGCTCCTCTTAATACAAATGCATCTGCTGTTGATACAAATGTATATGCTGGCATTATAACTTCATCACCTGGTCCTATTTTAGAAAGTATTGCAGACATATCTAACGAATGACTACATGATGTAGTTAATAATGCTTTTGAATTTGTTTTTTCTTCTAACCAAGCATGACATTTTTTTGTAAATTGTCCATCGCCACAAATCTTTCTACTATCTATAGCTTGACTTATATATTCTTTTTCCTTTCCAACATATGGTGGTACATTAAAATCTATCATTTTTCTTTCCTTTCCTTTGCTTATTTATTATTCTTTAATCTGACATTGTTCTGAATACAAGTCTAAATTTTTATTAAAATAAGGGTCTTTTTTATCTAATTCACTTTTCCATTTTTTTTCAAATAATTGTATTTCATTATTAAATCTTTGCCTCTTTTCTGGTGTATCTTCATATCCTCTTGTTTTTGATTCATAATGATATAGTTTTGCGTATGGAGTATATACAATTAATTTATTTTCTTTTCTTATTTTCATACAAAAGTCAATATCATTAAAAGCTACTTTAAATTCTTCATCTAGTCCATTTACCTTTTTATATAATTCTTTTTTTGTCATTAAACATGCTGCAGTTACGGCCGAATAATTATTTACTACTACTGCTCTTGCATGATAACCTATCTGGCTATCTTGAATCATTTTATCAACATGTCCTGCTATTCCACCCATTCCAATAACAACTCCTGCGTGTTGAACTAGGTTATCTTTATATAATAGTTTTGCTCCTACTGCTCCTACATCTTCTCTTTGACAAATGCCAAGCATTTCTTCTAACCATTCTTTATTAATAACTTTAATATCATTATTCAGTAGCAATATATATTCGCCTTTTGCATATCTTACTGCATAATTGTTTATAGCAGAGTAATTAAATACTTTTTCTTTATGAGATATAATTTTTATTTTATCATTTTTACTTATTTTATCATAATATTTAAAAGTTTTCTTATTTTTACTGTTATTTTCAACAATTATTATTTCAAAGTTTTGATAGTTAGATTGTAATATTGAATTAATTGCTCTTTTTAAGTATTTTATACTATCTTTGTTTGGTATTATTATTGATATTAGTGGATTCCCTTTTATCTTATATTTTATTTGGTATAAATTAAGGTCATTTTCTTTTTTTATTTGAATATCATAGTATTCGATTTTTAACCTATTTAAGTGTTCCTTTATTGCTTCTTTTCCTAATTGCTCTGTATTATTTTCTATCATTTTAGTTTTTCTAACATGGTATAATACATTAGGAATGTGAACTATATTTTTAGTTTTTTCTGATATTCTTAAATATGTATCATATTCTCTAACACCATCAAATTCTTTTCTAAATTTTCCTATTTCATTTATTAAATTTGTTTTTATTAAAGCAAAATTTCCAATATAATTATTACTTCTTAAAAAGTCTGGTGAAAAGTCTGGTTTAAAAAATGGATTATATTTATTTTCTAAACTATTCTCAAACATATCTTCATCTGTATATATCATTTGAGCTTCTTTATAATCATTTAGTGTTTTCACAATTTCATAAAACGCTGTTTTTTCTAATATATCATCAACTTTTATAAAGCTTACCCATTCTCCCTTTATCATCGTTAGTGCTTCATTATAGCATTCCGAAATGGTTGTATCTTTATTAATTTTTATGTATTTTATTTTACTGTTCTGTTCCATATTTATATTTTTTGAATGACTTATATCTATTAAATATAGTTCCCAGTTTTTATAAGTTTGTTTTTTTATACATTGTAGAAAATCATCTAAATTTTCAGTTTCATTATTTACTACTGTAATAATACTAATTAGTGGTTCATACTCGAATGTTTCATTTTTTTGTCTATTTAATTCTTCTTCAGGTGGCGTATGGTTTTGTATCCACTTTTTATATTTTTCATCTTGGTATTCTCTACTTGTTTTTATTACAAGTTTATTAAATGAATATTTTATAGCTTCTTTTAATCCTATTTCTTTTATTTTTTCTTTTAGATTTATTATGTTTTCTTTATTATTTAATAATCTATATATATATTGAATAATAAACCTTCTTTTACTATTCAATGGTAGTATGAAATTGATTATATTATTTTTTAATATTTCTGTTTTGTTCATAAAATTTTCCTTTAATTATATTAAATATTATTTTCTTTTTCTAATCCCCACACTCTTTTTAGAAAATCATATCTTTTTTGAAATTCTTCTTTATGCCAATCTTTAATTTCTATTAAGTCTCCAATTTCTTTGTGTATACTTTTTATTTCTTCTAAATGTTTTTGTTTTTTCATATTAGAAGTAATATTCTCCCCATGTACACGATAATAGTTATATGGTTTATTTACATATGCTATATCTCCTTTTATCATAACATTTGCATATACAACCCAATCACCTGCTTGTCTGTACTTTGTTGCTTTTTCGAATATATCATCATAATTATCTTTTTTTATAATACATGATGAAACATTTGCTATAGTGCAATTTAAAAATGTGTAATTATCTAATTCATTTTTTCCATTGTTTATAAAATCTTTATCCCAATGGCCTGTTTTTCTTAAATCAATTTCAGGTTTAATTGTTTTTAAGAATATTTCACCTTGCTTATTTATAAAAGCTGTATCAACATATGCAATTCTAATATTATTATTTTTTCTTATTTTATTTAAAAGTACTTTTAACAATCTTTTATCACAATAATCATCTGCTTCTGCAATCCAAACATAATCACCTTTAGCTAAATCAAATCCTTTTTTCCATTGTTTAAATGCAATACCTGAATTTTCTGTATTATAAACTTTCTTTATATCTATGTATTTGCTTAACTTTTCTGTAATATTATCTATTAATTCTCTGCTATTATCTTTAGAGCAATCATCTAATATTATTAATTCATTTATCTTTTCTTTTTGATTTAATATACTATATATTCTTTGAACTAAATAATCTTCATAATTATAATTTGGAACAACTACTGATACTTTAATGTCTTTATCTTTTAACCTTGCTTGCTTTCTAGCTACTTTTTCCAAATCATCTATGGTTAAATTTTTTCTTATAACATTTTTTGTTTTTAGTTTTGATTTTATTTTTCTTAGCACAGGTATAACTTTACCCATAATATTAACACATACTAGATATAAGTTTATTAGTAAAGGACTCTTTGTTCTTAATAACTTTACAGAGCCTAATACACGTAATTTTTCAAGCCTCGGAAATGCACCTATACATTCTCTACCTTTTTTGCTATTTTCAATGCCTAGCATTTTATTCTTTTTTATAAACAATTTTAAAAATTTTTGTCTTTTGAAAAATCCTTTTATTTTAATAATTTTATATATATATAGCATAAATACTTGGTGACATATAATTATATCTTTATATTTTTCAAAGTCTTTCAAATCATTTATTCTATCAAGACATACTTTTACTGAGTCAAACATATCAAATCTTTTTATAGAAAAATCCGAATTCTGTATAGATGTATTTCTTTGTACATAATAATATTTGCATTTATCTGTGTATGCAATTTTCTTTGCATGAAGTACACTTGGTATAACAGATGCTACATCTTCATTTATTTTTCCTTCTAAAAACAAATAATCTTCAATTAATGATTTTTTAAATAGTTTATTGCAGGCTGATGCACATAGTCCATTATCTATTGAAGCAAGCTTTATATCTTCTTGATTTGGATTGATTCCTTTTTGAAGCTCACTCATTTCTTTTCCATCTTCATCAACAATTAAAATATTTGTTATTGCAACTTCTGCATTTTCTTTTTCTATTTCATCAATTAATGCTTCATAATAATTTTCATCTATATAATCGTCTGAATCAATAAAACCTATAAAATCTGTTTTGGCTTCCATTATTCCTTTATTTCTTGTTGCTGCAAGTCCTAAATTTTTTTCATTTTTTATTACTTTAACTTTTCCTTCATTTTCCTTTTCTATTTCCTTAATAATTTCAAATGTTTTGTCTGTAGAGCAATCATCAATTGCTATTATTTCTATGTTTTTATATGTTTGATTTAATATTGATTCAATTGATTTTTTTACATATTTTTCAACATTATAGCATGGTACAATTACAGTTATTTTTTTATTTTCCATTACTTTTCCTTTCTATGTAATATTTCTATCAACCTACGAAAACTACTTTTTTTATATTTTTGTACTTCATCTAGTAATTTAGCTTTTTCATCTAATAATTGATTTTTTTCTTTTAGTAATTCGTCTTTTTCTTCATATAATTTGCTTAGTTGTTTATTGTATTTTAATTTTATACCTTCTATACTTATTATAGACTTCCATTTATCAGCATAAAAATTATAAACTGAGCTATCTGTTATTTTTTCTTGCCATTTATTTTCTATAGTCTCAAATAAGTTAATGAAATTTAATATATTATATTTTTCATATAAATTATCTTTAAATTTTTCCTTATTTTCTATTTTGATATTTTCATCAAATAATTGTTTTAAACTTCTATACATTATAAATTCAAGTGGAACATTCTCTTCTTTCCATTCTTGATCAAATACGATATATTCTTCTTTCTCATTATCATAAAAAATATTTTGGAATATTAGGTCAATAAATCCATTCTCTACTATTGTTAGTTTGTTTTTATCTTCATCAGATATTTCAATATCATATTTTGTAAATATATCATTTGGGGTATTATTACTTTGATATTTAAGTTTTTCTTTTAAGTATATATACCATTTATCTATTTGATTTTCTAATTCTACTAAATCATTTTTGTTTGCTATATTTTTCAAATACTCATCTAATGTAGAAAGTTTTATATAATTACTACTTATTCTTCCATGTACATCTTCTTCACAAGTGTTGAAACCTAAGTCATTTAATGTTTTAATGTTTTCCTTAATTTCTTCTACGTGAGAGGTTTCATTTAAATAATAAGCTTCCTTAGTTACATTTTCTTTACCTATTTTTGTAATTATTTTATATTTATTTTTCCTAATATTACTATATTTTATAAAATTGATATCTTCATTTATACAATTTTCTTCATTAGTAATTTCTATTAAATAACTATTGGTAAATATATCAAATTGTTTATTACTTACTACATTATTTAAAAATGTAAGTTCACTATACATTATTTCTTCGTCATCATTATAATACAAATTATAATTAAATTTTTCAGGTAAATAACTATCTGTATAAATAGCATCTGTTAATTTATAATTTGGAACTGGATAATAAAATCTATAGTTAATATCAGATATTTCTTTTAGCATTTCTTTTAATTCATATTTTGTATATAATTTATATTTTTTTTCAATATAATGTTTATAATTTGTAAATGGAACTTCATCTGTGTTTCTTGTAGAGCCTGCTAAATATTTAACACCTATTTTATTATCTATTGCCAATAATATTTTTCCATTATGCTTTAAGTGTTGTTTTGCCCATTCTACCATTTGTTTTAAAGAATTAAAACCTAATTCTTTTGCATATTCTGCTGTTCCTAAAATAGTAATATAATCATATTTTTGTTCTAATTCTAAATTATTTAAATAAGTAGTTATAATTAATTTTAAATTATTACAATTTGAAAATCTTTCTTCTATACATCTTGCTTTTTTCTTACTAAATTCAATAGATGTAACTTTTCTGGCCTTCTTTATAAGTTCACCGAGTTACTTCACCATAGTTTGCTCCTATTTCTAGCAACTCACTATTTTCTTCAAAAGGATACCATTTTATAATATTTGTTGCCATTTCAGAAAATATTTCTACTATTTTTGTTCTTTTGTCTTGCTCAATTATTTTATTATAATGTTCTTTTCTATAAGACCTTATATATTTTTCTATATCTTCTTCAAAATTTTTATAAATATCATTATTATAATTGTTCTCTTTTTCATAATTTTTTTCTTCAATATCAATCATATCTTTCACCTTTACAGATTTATTTTATCTGTTCTTATAGTACAATTTGCATTATTATTTGAAAAATTTATATTAGAGTATGGGTCTGTTTTTTTAAGCATTTCTTTCCATTTATTTTTAAAATTGTTACTTTCTTTTTCAAATCTTGCCTTCTTTTCTTCCGTTACTTCATATCCTCTTGTTTTTGATTCATAGTGCATAAATTCTATATAAGGATTATACACTATTAAGTAACCTTTTTCTCTTAGTTTTAAGCAAAAATCCACATCATTAAATGCTACAGCAAATTTTTCCTCATCCATATATCCTACTTCTTCATACACACTTTTTCTAGAAAACAAACAAGCACCTGTTACTGCTGATACATTTCTTGTTGTACATTCTCTTCCTAAATACGCATGTACTCCTTTAGGAGTATTTACAAATAAGTTTGCAGCTAATCCACATATTCCTATGCTTATTCCCGCATGTTGAATAGATTTATCTTTGTAATATAGTCTTGCTCCTACTGCTCCTATATCTTTTCTCTCAGCATAACCTATAAACTTTTCTAACCAATTTGGAGTTAGTAGTTTTGTATCGCTATTTAATTGTACTACATATTCTCCGTTTACATTTTTTACACCAAAGTTTATTATTTTTGAGTAGTTAAAGCCTTTCTCTGGATAGTTAATTATTTTTATTTTTTCTATTTTTTCAAGTTCTTTATAATATTTAAATGTTTTCTTTTTTTCGCTGTTATTTTCTATAATTATAATTTCGTAATTTGAGTATGTAGTTAGTTTTAAAATTGAATTAATACAATTCTTTAATAATTTTACACTGTCTTTATTTGGTATTAATATTGAAACTTTTGGATTACCTTCTATTTCATATTCTACTTGATATACTCCATGCATATCTCCACCATGTGTTACTTTTGCTTTTAGCCCTTGCCTTTTCAAATGATCTTCTACTGCCTTTTTCCCCGCTTCATATGCATATGGTTTTGCAGCTGAAATCATAGCAGTTGAGTCTTCGTGTACTCTCCAATGATATAATATTTTTGGTATATGTACTATTTTATTTGTATTTTCAGCCATTCTTAATATTATATCAAAGTCTTGTGCCCCATTATATTCATCTCTAACTCCTTCTAACTTATTCATTAATTCTTTTTTGAATACGGCCAAATGTGTAATATAATTGTTTGACCTTAATGTATCTATGCTAAAGTCTGGTTTAAAATGTGGGTCATATCTTCTATTTTCATCTCCACTTATTTTGTCTTCATCTGTATATATAAATTCTACTTCTGGATTTTTGTTTATAGTTTTTACTAATTCATATAAACAAAAAACTGGAATTAAATCGTCGTGGTCTAATAATGCAATATAATCTCCTGTTGCCATTTGTATTGCTGAATTTGTATTTCCTGCAATTCCCTTGTTTTCATTTAAAAATTTATATTTTATCCTGTTATCTTTTTTTATAATTTCTTGTAGTTGTTCATTTTTTTGCATACTTCCATCAGCTAAACAAAGTTCCCAATTTCCATATGTTTGATTTATTAAGCTTTCTACTAATTCTTCAAAATATTTTATAGGTGTATTATACATTGGAACTATTAAACTAATTTTAGGTTCTATTTTAAATTTTTCTTGTTTTTGTTTTTCGAGTTCTTCCAAAGTAGGTTCATTATTTTGAATCCAAATTGTATATCTTTTATTTTTAGAAGTGTTCATATTTCTTCCTAAAATTCTGTTATATAATACTTTAAATATTTTTTGTAGTGTTTTTATAATTCCATATTGTTTTAGATATATTTTTAGAATGCTTACCATATTTTTTATTTTCATAATTGGTCTCCTAAAACTTTTTTCTAATATTTCTTAATACTTTTGTAACTTTCCATGATTTAGAATTTTCTATTGCATTTAATGTATTTCTTAGTCCATTTATTTCATCTTGCATAGCGCTTAGTTTATCTTTTTTAGAATAATCTTTATTATAAAATTTTTCACTTACTTTGCTAATTGGTATTAACCCTGCATTTTCCAAATCTACTTTTGTTTCTATTTTTTCTTGTGATGCTTCTATAAAGAATGAATTTGCAAAAAAACTAAACATATCATTTTTAATGACTTCTTTATATGCTTTTATCTCATCAAATTCTACTTCTGTACCTTCATAATAATAAGGTTTATAATTTTCTATTGTTTTAGTAGTTGGCATATATTCATCTGAAAATATTAGCGATGGTAATTTATAATCTGGTAATGGATAATAAAATTTTGTATTACCTAAACCACATTCTTTTAATATTTCTTCTAATTCTTTTTTTCCAAACGTTTGCACATTGTTTTTATTTATATATCCTGTTATTCCATCATACTTTACATTTGTATGATCTTCTGGTGCACCTAAAAAATATTTCATACCAAATTTATTTTCTATTGCTATTAATATCTTTCCATTTGGTTTTAGTAGTTTTTTAATATTATTCAAAAAATCTATATATGGGTTATCTGTGTTTGTGTATAACACTGCATATTCAAATACTCCTATTAGTGTTATATAATCAAATTTTCTTTCTTTAAAATCTATATCATTTAGGTTTCCAACTATTATTTCTAAATTTTCTTTATCTTCATTTCTTACTGCTATTGAAGATGCTCTATTTTTAGAAAGTTCTACACAAGTTACCTTACCACATTTTTCACAAAGTACCTCTGTTATTGCTCCCATTCCAGCTCCTATTTCTAATACTTCTGAGCCTTCTTTAAAAGGATACCAATTTAATATATTTTTCCTTATTGGAGTTAAATGGTAAAATACTGGCCAACGAATATCATTTTCAAATACCTTGTCCATATCTTTATATTTTTTAGCATATTCTATAATTTCGTTTTCTATATCTCCATCTGAATATAGGTCTTGTCCTTTATAAAAATCGTAATTTATCTTCATTTAAACTATTCTCCTATTTTCTATTTATTTGTATTTGTGTTTTCATATCTACAATTCCTACAATTTGTTTTTTAGACATTATTTCGACAAGTATAGCATCATATTTTCTGTCAAACACTTCTAATTCTCCTTCTTCATTTATCCTTGTGCATCCAAATGAGAACGCATATTTATCTGGTGTTAAAGGAAATACTTGTTTGAATTCTACTATTACTTCTTCTCCTTTTTTGTAATTTCCTGTTTCTTTATTTTCAAGCATTGTGTTTGTTCCTAATAATTCTAAACCTCTAAAATCTTTTACAGATACTGCAAATATTGGCTCTTTTACATCTTCGTTAAATTTTATTTTTAGTTTAATTGTAACTTCTTCATCATTTTCAAATATTTTTACTATTTCATTTTTATTATTTAGTATTTTATAATCTATTATCTCTGCTTTTCCATTTCCATAGGTTATAAGTTTATCTTCATTATTTTTTTCTTTTTCTTCTTCTTTGTTTTCCTCTATTCCAACAATTATTTTTTTATAAAGTTCAACTCCATCTTTAACACTTCCATCAAAAACTTTTTCCCCTTCTTTTAAAATAATTGTTCTTGTACAATTTCTTATAATATCACTAATATTGTGTGTTACAAAAAGTATTGTTTTTCCTTTTTTCTTAAACTCTTCAAATTTTTTGAAACATTTTAATTGGAACGCCATATCTCCTACTGATAATACTTCATCCACTATTAATATGTCTGGTTCTACATTTATTGCGCATGCAAATGCTAAACGAGCGAACATTCCTGATGAATATGTTTTTACTGGTTGATATAAGTGGTCTCCTATATCTGCAAAATCAATTATTTCTTGTTTTTTATTTTCTATTTCTTCTTTTGTCATTCCCATAACTTGTCCATGTTGATATATGTTTTCTTCTCCTGTTAATTCAGAATTAAATGCTGTACCTAATTCTAAAAGTGAGCTAATTCTTCCATTTATTTTTATATTGCCTGAATTTGGTACTACTACTCCTGTTATTATTTTTAAAAGGGTAGATTTACCAGCTCCATTTTTTCCAAGTATTCCTAGCACTTCTCCTTTACTTACATTTAAGTTCAAATTATTTAATGCTTTAAATTCTGTGTGCTTATTGATTTTTGGAAAAATAGCTTCTAAAAGTCTTGCTTGTTTGCTATTATACATTTTATAACTTTTGGTTAAGTTTTCTATTTCTATAATATTTTCCATTTGCTTACCTTTCTTTTATATCTTGTTTATGTTCCTGACGGGGACACATCTTTTCCTTGCTCATTCTTTGAGTTTCTGTCGGCGACATATCTTTCCCTCGGGTCATTTCTTCTGTGATAAGATATGTCCCGCGCCTATTATCTATCTTGCTCTAGTTCCTGACGGGGACACATCTTTTCCTAGGGTCATCTCTTCCGTGACAAGATATGTCCCGCGCGGGGTGTTTCTATTATTATAATACATCTGCGAAATCTTTTTTATTTCTTTTAAATACGTTGTTTCCCCATATGAATAATATAATTGTTATTACCCAGAATATTATTGTATATATTCCGTAATTGCCTGTTATTATATTAGTTTCATTTATAAATACTTGCCTCATTCCTGTTACTAAATATGTGAATGGCATACATTGTAATAATTTTAGTAATGTTTGATGTTCTGAAAGCATACTTAAATTCCATATTATTGGTGTAAACCAGAAAAATAGTTGCATTGCTATTCCTAGTAAATTTCCGAAGTCTGGTACTATTGTTGTTATTGCTGATGTAAACCTTGTAAAGGCTATTACAAAGCAATACATTGCAAATATTATATATATTAATGTTAATGTATTTGGTGGATTTTTAAATACTATACAAACTCCAATAGCAACAATAAATAAAAATATTCCTACAAAGCTTGATGCCATTATTGATATATTAGGTATTACATCTACTGGAAATACTACTTTTTTTACTAAATAGCTATATTGCCTAATTGATCCACTTGCACTCATTATCATGTCATTTAGAGTTTGCCACATTGCCATTGCTGGTATAAACCATACTGCATATGGATAGTTCCCGTTACTTCTGGTATTTAATATACTTTCAAATACAATTACATATGTTATCATAAACACAAATGGTTGTAAAAATCCCCATATTGCACCTAAGCTTGTACTTGCAAATCTATTTTTAAAATCACTTCTTCCTAATTGCCATACTATTTTTTTATTCTTCCATAATGTTTTTAAATATTCCATTTATATTTCTCTCCTATAACAAATAATAAAGTCCTTTTTGGCTAGGTTAATTTTATATTTAATTGGCTTAATTGTCAAGGTTTTAAGGGGTATTAAATAGTAAAATATCCTAATTAGTTATGTGCTAATTAGGATATTTTATTTATTTAATTAATTATTCTTCATTTTTCTTCTTTTTCTCTTTAATAAAGAACATTGTAGTTAAACTAATTAAACCAATTATTGTCAAAATACTTCCCTCTTTCATTTTTGGTGTAGTATATCTAAGTTCAATTTCATGTTCTCCTTCTGGTACAACAATTCCAACAAATCCGTAATCTACTTTATAAGTATCTACCAAATTATTATCAATATATGCATTCCATCCTTCTTCTTTCGGAATTGATATCATCAATAAGCCACTACCATTAGCAGATACATTCCCTGATATTTTTGTTTGACTTATTAAGTTGAATTCACTTACTTTTGCAATTGATTTCTCATCAATATCTAAATTTTCATTAACAATAGCATAATCATATAATTTTTTAGTTTTTTCTTCTTGAGTTAATCCAATATATTCATCTTCACTTATAGTTTTGTTATACCACTTAGCAACAGAATTAGTAGCAGTGTTTCTATAAATATATATTTCACCAATTTTATTTATTTGTTCTATTCCTTTTTCATTAATAATTTCCTTAGACAATATATATTTAGAGTTTGTTAGATATAGCGCTTGTAAATCAGAGTCGTCTTTAAGTGAGAAGATTTTATAATGACTTGCTGCATATGCATTAGGATAAATATTTTTATAAAATGCATCTGCATCTGGATTAATAGTACTATTATACCAAACAACTGATGAATTTTGTTCTATAAACGAATCTCCTAAATACGAAAAATTAGTATATGTCTTTTCTATTCTATAAAATGATTTATCATTTTCTTTTATAAAATTGATTGCCTTTCCTGTATCATCTGTCTGGTTAAATTTATTATCCCATGTAAGTGTATAATAATCTGATGATATTGTTTTCCTGTTATTAGTTGTAACATAATGATCATAACATGTATTTAACAAAATAATAATCAAAAAAGAATACATAAAAATTTTTGAATATTTATTTCTTTTATTAATAAAAAATAAAGCTACAAAACCAATTATTAACAAAAATAATATTCTATATATCATAGGTTGATTTGTATCTGGTAATCTTATAACAGAGCAATAGAAGCTTGCTAAGCTTAGTATTAAGCTTAATATTAACCCTAACATATTTATTCTATTTTTTCTTATTACATTTTCCCAAACAATACCAACTATTAAAGCTAAAAATGGTATTATTGCATATGTATATCTATATTCTGGCTCTACAAATGCATTTAATATTAACCCTGGCACTCCATTAAATATAAAAAAGTATAATGCAATTATTTTTAATGTAAAAAATATATAATCTTTTTTCGTATTTGCTTTCTTAAAATCATATATAATCCATTGTATTAGGAAAAAGAATATAAATATTGTACAAAATAATTCTGGCAAGCCATAATACACACCTTGTTGTGTGAACATATATTTATTCAAATTATTAGACATTAACCTGCTAATTCTCATATTTATATATTCAAAATTAAAAGAATTTGTAAATGCATTACATATTTTTAAAAATATACTCTCTCCTGCACTAGATAATCTAGATGAAGTTGTTACTACATGATAAGCAGCAGGAACAAATATTATTCCTGATAACAATATTCCTGTAACAACCCCATAAATACATTTTCCCCAATTTTTACACAATTCTTTTATTTCTACTTTTTTGGTTATATAAAAATATCTAAAAATAAAATATAATGCACTAATTAGTAAAATCATATAGCCTACATAGTAACTATATATTAATAAAAGAGCTGTACTTAATGCTAGATATATTATACTTTTTTTGTTTTTGTTTGCTAAAAAATATTCAATCGCACACAACATTATCATCATATAAAAGCAAGAAGTACCTAAAAAGAAATGTTGTCCCCATAAGAAAATATATCCATTCATAGCACTTAAATAAGACGCTAAACAAATTGATAATTTATCTTTCAAAAAGTATGACATAAATTTTCTGCTTAATATATATATTGCTATTATTTTAAATATCTGCATCCACACTAGTAAATATGCAACCTTATCTACTCCTGATATAATTCCTGCCAATACTAGCAAAATAGCAAAAATATCAAATGTCCATGTAGTTGAATTAAAAATACTAGTTCCTAATCCATAATTAAAATTCCATACAGAAAAAGTTCCTTTTTTAAGTCCTAATACTTCATTCACGTAGTATGGATAATATTGGTCTAATGTATCTGAACCTGCATCACGATACATATAATATAATTTTCCTATTATAAAACTTTTAAATATAAGTAGTAACGAAGCAATTAAAACAATTGCAAAAAATAATTCAATTATTATATTTTTATTATCCTTTATATATTGTAAAAATTTTGTTTTTTTATTATTCTTCATTTTTTCTCCCATAATTATTTATTTTTTAGTATCATTAATTTAACTTTTTTATCAATATAATGTATAATAATTGATAAAATAATAGTTATCATTATTGTTAATATTGCTTTTATACTAAAACGAATATTATACGTTTCAAGTTTCATAAGTATGATATAGTGAATTAAATATATTTCAAAACTTATACTTCCTAGTTTTTGTAAAATAGTTGCTTTATTAAAGAAATTATTTAATTTTTCTATATTTTTAATTCCATATAGTATAAATCCCCAACATATAGTCATATATATGTATTTATTTTACAAGTATTTACTTGGTTCTATATTAAAAAGTATTTTCCTTGATAATGGTGTTACTATTACAATGCCTATAATTGCTAAAATTAACGTTATTATAGGCATTATTTCAAACTTTTTATATGTATAGCCTTCTGAACAAGCTATTAACATTCCTATTAAAAATACAGGCATATACCAATATAATTTGATTGAATTTTCGATATATTTTGTAAAAGGAAAACATATCGAAAATAAAATTATTAATATAAATATAAAAAATGTAAAAATATAAAGTGTTTTATCTCTATTAAACTTTTTCTTAATATAAGAAAATACTACTAAAAATATTGGCGCAATAATATAAAATTTTATAATTACAGGCATATACCAAAAATGTCCATATGCTTCTAATAATAATAAATGTTTTATTACACTTTTAAAAGTAATTATGCCTAATATAGCAGATAATATTAATACTACTATATACATTGGATATAATCTTATTATTTTTCTCAAATAATATTTAGGAATATCTCTTATTTTAAATTCTTTAGAGCCATCAACTACATAACACTGCAATAATAAATAGCCCGATAAAAGCATGAATAACCAAACACCAATTTTTCCACATCCTGATGCGTATATTCCGAACTTTGGTGATGTTGAGATTATATGAGCAAATAATACTATTAAGCATGATATTCCTCTTAGTGATTCTATATATAATATTTTAGATTTCTTTATAGATTCCATTTATTACTTCTCCTTATTTTACTTTGAATATCTTTTACTTCTTCTCATTTTTTTACTTTTAAACCTTGCTTATTGTATATTTATTTTGCTTATTTGTCAAGGTTTTGAAGGTTTTATTTATAGCTTAATAATATTTTGGGTTGCTACTAATTTAAAGTTGACATATTATGTTTTTTATATTAAAATATTTATAACTAATTAATCGTTTTTGAAAGGAGTTGTTCAAATGAAAATTTCCTTACCAGAAAATTATTCTTATAAAGATATTGCAGAAGTACAAGATGGTATTTTATGCATCCACAAATTTTATTTTGAAGATTTAATGTATGACTTAACATATGCATTAAAATATTCTTCTAAATGTTATTTTTGTGGAAAACCTATTTCTCGGGAGAAATCTTCTTTAGATCATTTATATCCTAGAGATTTTGGCGGTCCAACGATTCCTAATAATTTAGCTATTTGTTGTTCAAAATGCAATAGTGTTAAAACTAATATGACAGAAGAACAATTTCTTTATTTTTCTTCTATTTTAGATGGTGAAAGGCAAAAAGAATTTTATCGGGATATTTCACTTCAAAATCATATTTCTATGAAGTGGTATGGACCTATAATTCCGAAAGAATGGATTTCTGAACAGAAAGCAGAAAAAATAACTGTTTATTTCTTTATGGGAAAAGGTGTTAATGGTAAAACTTATAAAAAAGTTGAAAAAAATTATAAAAAATATGGACGTATTATTAGGCCAATTATTGTAGATAGAAATTTTAAACTTTTAGGTGGCTTCAATGTTTTATTATTTGCTAAAAATAATTCTATTGATACTATACCTACTATCATTCTTGAAAATGTAGAACTTGATTGAAATAAGTAAAAGTGGCTTTGCTACTTAGACGGCTAATAACTCGCCCCTACGACTTAAAATTGATTTTTTCTATAAAATAAGAAAAGAAGAGGACAATCTCCTCTTTTCTTATTTTAATATTTCTTTTCTAAAACTTTCCCCATTTTCTAATTTTTCTAATCCTAGTATATCTAAAACAGTAGCTGATATATCTGCATATGTTTTTCTTGTTCCTATGTTTACATTTTCTTTTATTTCTTTCCCATATATTAAAACTGGTATATATTCTCTTGAATGGTCTGTGCTTGGCGTTGTTGGGTCATTTCCATGGTCTGCTGTTATTATTAGCATATCTGTTTCTTTCATATTTTCTACTATTTCTGGTAGTTTACTATCAAAATATTCTAATGCCTTGCTATATCCCTCTACATTATTTCTGTGACCATATAACATGTCAAAGTCTACTAAATTTGTGAAGATTAAACCTTGAGTATCTTTTTTAATTTCGTTTATTGTTTTTTCTATTCCATCTTCATTTCCTTTTGTATGATAATTTTTAGTTATCCCTCTCATTGTAAATAAGTCTTCTATTTTTCCTATTGATATTACATCTTTCCCTGATTTATATATAACATCTAACATTGTTTTTCCAAAGGTATTACTTTCAAAATCTTTTCTATTATATGTTCTAGTAAAATTCTCACTTGCAGTTCCTATAAATGGCCTTGCTATTACTGTTCCTACATTATATTCTGGTTTATCTAATATTTCTCTTGCTATTTTGCACATTTCATATAATTTTTCTACTGGTATTACTTCTTCATGGGCTGCTATTTGGAATACACTATCTGCTGATGTATATATTATTGGCTTTTTAGTTTTTATATGTTCTTCTCCAAAACGTTTTAGTATTTCTGTTCCTGAACCTACTTCATTACATAGTATACCTTCTATTCCTGTTTTTTCTATAAATTCTTGTATCATTTCTTTTGGAAATGCGTTTGGATATGTTGTAAAACCAGGGTTTGTTATATGACCTGCTATTTCCCAATGCCCTACTGGGCTATTTTTTCCTACTGATTTTTCTGTAAGCTTTCCAAATGCTCCAATTGGAGCTTCTTCTTTTTCTGATATTCCAATATTATCAATATTATAAAGTCCCATTTTTTTCATATTAGGTAAATTAGGTTTGCAGTTTTCGTATATTCCCTTTAAGGTATTGCTTCCAACATCACCGTAAACGTCTGCATCTGGAAGTTCTCCTACACCAAATCCATCTAAAACAATTATTATTGCTCTGTTTATCATTGTCTGTTCTCCTTTCTTTGGAAGTTAGAAGTTGTAGGTTGGAATTATTGGGTAGTTTCTTCGAAGAGCGGACGTGCAATGCACGCCCCTACAATTTTTCTAACTTTCAATTTTCTTCTTATACATTTTAAATTCTAAGTTGTATTCATATATATGTATTAGTTTAATTTCGTTTGTGAATTCATCTGTTAAAACATTTATATTAAAGTCTTTTCTTGCAACTAATTTCATATCAAATTTATTCAAATCAATTAATACTTTTGTACTTATATCCATACCTAATGGAAGTGTTTTGTTTAAATTGTCATAGTACATTATATTTGAATAAAATATAACTGGCATGTTTTCTTTTATATTTATTTTGTATATATTTGTTTCCGCTTCATTTGTACTTTTTAACAATTCCTCTTTAGGATTTATATTCATTATATTTAAAGCTTTCTCGTTTAGTTCTTCACTACTTGCCATATATATGTGCATATCATATGGAGATAGTACCTTTCCATATGCTTCATTTAATAAATTTTTATAATTATTTATATTATCTTTGTACTCTTCTAAAGTAGTTTCTAGATTTATACTTAATATTTTATATTTATCTTTTTCTATTTCTCTATGTTTGTTATTATTAAGAACTTTTATTTTAGTTTTATCTTGTGCAACATTTCCAAATATATCAAAATCCTTTTGGGTAATTTCATCTATATTTTCTATATATTCTTCCTTAAGTTTCTCTAATTTCTTTTGAATTTTGTTTTCTTCTCTTTTTAGTATCTTCTCTTTACTTAATATATTAAAAGCATTTAAGTCATTTAAGCAAGCAAATACTGCGTCACATTCATTTTTTGAGAAAGATTCTCTTTGTTTCGAATCTATATGCTTTCCAAAGTCTTCTAAGTCTTCTTTATAATTAAATACTTTTTTTAGTTTTCCTTTATTTTGATTTTCGTTTTCTTCTGCCTCTGTAAGCATATTTACTTCATCTTTATTAGTAAATTTCCAGAAGTCAAAAATACTTTTTTTATGACTTTCTATTTCATTTATATATAAAGTTGCATTTTGTATTTTCTTTTCTAAATTTTGCTTTTTATTTTCTAGTGCTTTTATATCCATTTCTGAATTCTTGTTTTTTGTTTGTTCTGCTTTTAGTATTTCACATACTTTTAGTAAATCTTCTATTGTATAAAAATCTTTCTTTTCTATTGTTTCTAGTTTAGTTATTTCTATACTATTCTTTTCTTTACCCTCTTGAAGTTCTTCTTTCTTTATTTTTTTACCTTTTCCAAAAAAGTATTTTACTCTACCAAAAAATGTTTTTTTACATTCTAAAAACTGTGTAATTTGCTTTTCTTTTGATAAATATTCTTCATTATGTTTTTTTACTGTTTCTTTTAAAAGCTCTAAATTTTCTGCAAGCATTATATTTTTTTCATATAATTCGTTTGTCTTTTCTTGTTTTACTTCTACTTCTTTTCGTATGAACTCTGACAAATTTTCATATGTTATTTTTTGCATATTATAGCAAAAATCTAAGCTTCCTTCTTCATTTATTAAAGTTTTAAATTTATATTCGTATTCATCATTTGACTCAAGTATAAAAAGTGCTTTTATTAATTTGAAGACTTTCCCAGTTTCTTCTTTATCTTTTAAAGTTATTTTATATATACTTCTTACTCCATCAAATACTGTTGTTGTTCCTAATATTTCAAGCGATGCTTCATTATTTGTATTGTATACTTCATATATATTTGGCCACTCTTTTGTAAATAACCATAAATAATTTTCTAGGTCTGATATTTCAGATTTTTTTAGTAATTTATTTGAGTATTCCATATGACTTATTGGAACATATATTAATTCTTTTTTTCTTGATCTTTGTGCTTCAATTTTTCTTTTTATTAAGTAGAATAAACATTCTGCATTGTTTTCATTGCTAGAATATAACATGAAATATTTATCTTCTACATCTGAATAATATATTTGCCAAATGTAATTATTTTTATATTTTATTTCATATGGTATTTGTTTATTTAATTCGTTTTGTTCTTCTTCTATGTCTTTAATTTTATCTATATTTAGATTATTTAGCATTTTTAAAAATGTTGTATATTCTTCTAAATTTTCCTCACTATTTAACTGCATATAATATGAAATAGGTTTTGCCATCTTTAATTTTTCATTTAAGTTTTCTAACCTATCTACTGGAGTTATATATATTTCTATGTCTTTTATATCTACATATTTATATACTTTGTAATTATTATCTTCGTATGTTTTTAATGGTCTATATTTTATTCTTTCATTGTTTTCAAAACATTTTGGAATTTTTTCTAAGTTTAAGCCTATGTACTTTAGTTTTTCTTCTAACTCCTTACTATCTTCTTTAGTATTTTTTTGCACCTTTTTTCCTCCTATTGTTTTTTCTATATTCTAGAAAATTTGTATTTTCGTATTATTAATTCTATTTTTTTAAAGTATATCACATATGTTTTTTTTGAGCAATTGTTTATAAAAAAATTTTAAAGGGTAAGAATTAATCTTACCCTTTTGCAATATTTAGTTTTTTACAATTTCGTAGCAATCCATAAAACGTCCAAGTAAATATGTATCATATTCGATATATCTAGAATCTCCTACATACTTTATATCTACCTGTACTGCTTCCTTCTTCCCTAATTGTACTAATTTAGCATAAAATGCCACATTTCTTTTATTTTGCAAATCATCTAAAAATTTTTCTGAAAATTGTGTACAATCCTTAGGAATCACCTTAGCATATTTACTTTTTGAAAGTTCCCTCTTACATACTCTCTCATTATATTTTCTTGTTTCCAGTTTGATGTATTCTTTATATATAAATATGCTAATTATAATATATAGCGTAAAATATACTATTGTAGAAATAATTGGAATAATACCATTATATGCTATGGCAATCATGGTATTTACATATAAAAATGCCAATCCTATTACTATTTCTGCTATCATTGTTTTTGTCTTAGCAATTTCTTCTACATTTTTATTTTTTCTCCGTTTTGCCATTTTGCTTTCTCCTTTCATATTGCCAGTTTTCTGAAATTATTGCAATTTCAAGTTTTTTAAAGTTTCCATAATATAAATTATAACACACTTATTTCTTTTTGTAAATACGTACTATATATTATTACTTTTTCTACTTGTTTTTTTAGTGCTCCTTCTAGTGCTTTTTTGTACAAATTTAGTTGTTCTTTGTATTTTTCTATTAGTTCGTTTTCATTTTGTACATAGTCTGTTTTGTAGTCTACTAATACTATATTTCCTTGTTTATCTATATAATATAAATCTATAATTCCTTGTACTAGTACGTTTTCTTCTATTTGATTATTGTAAATTTCACTTGCTGGAATATTTATATAAAATGGCTCTTCTTTATGCACTTCTTTTGCTTCTTTAAGCTCTTTAAATAAATTTGATTTTGTTAATTGTAATAATGTTTTTGTGTTTATGCTTTCCACTTCTTTTTCGGTTATTATATTTTTGTTTCTTAATTCTTTTATTAGTTCTATAATATCTTTTAATTCATATTCTTTTTTCTCGTTTAAGTTTTTAATGCATAAATGCATTAGTGTTCCTTTTTGTGCTCCTGTTATTTTTTCTTCTTTTTCGAAGTTTGGTGTTTTTAGATTTTTTTCGTTTTTTGTAATTTCTTTGGAGTGCTGGTCGCCAATGGCTGTGACCCCTACAGGGCTTTCTTTTCTATTTTTTATTTCGCTTACAGAGGTTTTGGTTGGTATGTTTTCTGAATTTTTGTATTTATATTGCCAATTTAGAATTTCGTTAATTTTTAGTTTTTCGTTCTCTTTGATTTCTTCTTCAAAGTGCAGATCTTCGGAGTCTGCGATCCCTACATCAAATTCTTTGCTATTTTCTGGGCGTAATTCGGTAAATTCTTTGTGGTATTCCTTACCGATTAAGCCCCTACATCCTGTTTCTAGCTCTTGGCTTCCACTATCTAACATATGACCTCCGACATCCGACTTCTGACTTCTGTTTTGGTAGTTTGTTCGAAGGGCGGGCGATTGATAATCGCCCCTACATAATGTTCTTGTACCTCTAATATTTGGGCTATTTTTTCTTTGTCATTTAAGTATACTAATTCTATCCAGTCTAAATATGATATGTATTTTTCTAGTAGGTTTTTATCTAGTTTTTGTTTGTTGTAAATTTCTAAAAGTGCTTCTTTTTCTTTTAGTGATTTTTGTAAGTCTTTTTCTACACCTGTTATAAATAATTTTTCTTTTGCTCTTGTAAGTGCAACATATAATACTCTCATTTCTTCTGATATTGTTTCTTTTCTTATTTTCAAACGTAATGCTTCTTTTGCTAATGTATTATATTCTATTCTTCGTTCGTAGTTTATGTATTTCATTCCAAATCCTAAGTCTTGGTGCATTAATACATTGTCATTTAGGTCTTGTAGATTGAATTTTTTACTACTTCCACATAAAAATACTACTGGAAATTCTAAACCTTTACTTTTGTGAATACTCATAATTCTTACTACATTATCGTTTTCTCCAATTATTTTTGCAGACCCCATATCTTTACTGCTTAGCTTTAATTTGTCTATAAAATTTATAAAGTTATACAAACCTTTAAAACTTGCACTTTCATATTGCTTTGCCTTTTCAAATAGCATTTTTAGGTTTGCTTGTCTTAGTTTTCCGTTGTTTAACAAACCTACATAATTGTAATAATTACTATCCATATATATTTGCCAGATAAGTTCATCTAGTGTTTTGTATATTTCTATATTTTTCCAATTTTCTAGCATAGTTATGAATCGATTTATTTTCTCTTTTAATTCTTCGCCTACTGCTACTCTTGCTTTTAACATTGCGTTATAAAAACTTTCACTTCTGTCTGCTAAACGTATTTGTACTAGGTCATTGTCTGTAAAATTTGCTATGCTTGACCTTAATACTGTAATTAGTGGAATATCTTGAAGTGGATTATTTATTATTTTTAGTACGCTCATTATTGTTTGTATTTCTGTTGATTCTAAGTATTCGCTTGAAGTATCACTAAATACTGATATATTTTTTTCTATTAATTCTTTTTCATATATTGGTGCTGAATTTAAAGTTGACCTTAATAATATTACTATGTCTTTATATTGTATTGGTCTGTAGCCTGTTTTTCTGTCGTATATTTGGTATTTGCTATTTATTAGTTCTTGTATTTTGTTTGCGACAAATTTTGCTTCTATTAGGGTGTTTTCTATTGGTTCTTCTACATTTTCGTCTTCTTGGGTAATTTCTTCGAAGGGCAGGCGATTATTTCTTAGCTCTTCGAGCGGATAGCGAGTTAGAGATAAGTTATGCGCTAGCTTAATCGCCCCTACATTCGTATTATATTCTTGATTTTGGCTTGCCAAATCTATAATATGTAGTTCTGCTACCGGGTTATTTTCTGTTTGTGGATAGTCCGCTCCTAGGTTTAGGTATTCATCTTCGTTGTAATCTATATCTCCTAATTCTTTACTCATTATTTGTTCAAATATATTATTTGTAATATCTAGTACATTTTCTCTACTTCTAAAGTTTTTAAATAATTGTATTTTTTTGCCTTGTTTTTTCTCTATTGTATTAATTAAATTTTGTAGAGTAGCCACAGCAGTATATTTTTCATATTTTTCTAAAAACAACTCTGGTCTTGCTTGTCTAAACCTATATATACTTTGCTTTACATCTCCAACCATAAATATATTGCTTCCGTTTGAAATACTGTTTAGTATATATTCTTGTACTAGGTTACTATCTTGATATTCGTCTATTGCTATTTCTGTAAATTTTTCTTTTATCTTGTTTGCAACTTCTGTTGGAACATATTCTCCTTCTTCACTTTTTTGTACTAATATTTTTAGTGCAAAATGTTCTATGTCGTGGAAGTCTATTATATTCTTTTCTTTCTTTTTTTCTAAAAATCTTGTTTCAAATTCAATAACAATATTTTTTAAATTTGATAATGTTTTATACATTTCGTACATATCTTCATTTGCTCTATATGAATCATATAAAAATATTTTTTTATTTGCAGAATCTATATCTTTTTTTACTTTATCTCTTATTTCTTTTGCTTCATCCTTTAATGATATACTTATTTTTCTATCTATTGGCCATTTTTCAAATTTTAAATTTGATACTTTTTCATATGTTTTATTCCATATATTTTCATTGTTAGAACTAATTTCATTTTCTATTTCTTGTATAGCTTCAATATCGTTTATTATTGTTAATGAATATTTTTCTAGTTCTGGCTCTTTTAATAGTTTTCTTTTTATTCCTTCTAATTTTAATATATTTTCTCTTAATTTTTCTTTATATTCTTTTAACAGAATTTCTCCCCATATTGTTTTTGCAAAGTCTTTATTTAATTTTTCTTTTAAATTAAACATTTCTACTTTTTCTTCTAGCCATTCTTTAGGAAATGGAGCACTTTGTATATAATTATATATTCTTAATATTAGTTCTTTTAATGGCTCGTCTCCCCTATATGTTGTATATGTATTTATTAAATTCAAAAATTCTTTATCTTTGTTTATATATTTATCCTCAAATAAGTCTTCTAGTATGTCTTGTTTTAGTAATTCTACTTCTGTTTGGTCTCCTATTCTGAAGTTTGCTGATATGTCTAATTCATAAAAATAATTTCTAATTACTTCTAGGCAAAATGAGTGTATTGTACATATACTTGCTCTATTTAGTAGTGTTATTTGTCTTTGCATACGTACATCATTTGGGTTTTCTTCTATTTTTTTATAAATAGCATCTAGTATTCTTTCTCTCATTTCACTTGCGGCTGCATTTGTAAATGTAACAACTAATATATTATCTATATCTACATTTTCATTAACTATTTTATTTATTATACGCTCAACAAGCACAGCTGTTTTACCACTTCCTGCAGCTGCTGCAACTAATATATTTGAACCTTTTTCATATATAGCTTTTTGTTGTTCTTTTGTCCATTTAACTTCTGACATATTTCTCCTCCATTTTTTATTACTATATCATAAATCTTTGTTAAAGTAAAACCACACAAATTAAATTTTGTGTGGCTTTATTTTATATATTTATTATTACAATTGCACCTATTACAGATAGTATAAATCCTATTATTTTAAGAGTTCTTACTACTGAATTTCTATCTCCATAGCTAAACCATTTTTCACTTAATTTTCGTGCATCATATATCATAACTACACCTATAGCTACTACTATTAATGATATTATTTGTATTACTATTTTTAAGATTGGCATTTTTTATTATCTCCTTTTTTCATATAGATGCGTCAAAAGGGACATATGACGCATTTGTACCTGTCCCCAATGAGTCATTAATAAAATTCTACTGTATATTTGCATTCAAATTCTTGTTTTGGTCCAATTATTACTATATCTCCTTTTTGTCTAAATACTCCTGTTGTTTTTACTGTGTCTGGTGTAGTCATCCATGGTGATATGCATAAAAATGGAGAATTTGTTTTTGACCATAATGATAAGTATGGAAAATTTGAACAGTCTATTGATAATATTTTTCTTCCTGTGTCTTTTAATCTTAATGTTACTTTTTTGGATGTTAAACCTTTCATTATTATTGCGTCATTTTTGAACATATCTGGTTTTAATGTTATTGTTTTTTTATCTTCTTCTATTATATTTTTTGCATATTCTGTTCCTACTAGTCCATCTATTAAATATAAAAAATGAATTTTATTCTCTTCTTCTTCAAATTCTAAGCAGTAGTTTTCATTTTTTAATTGTTCTAAATCTATTTTAAATGCTGGCATAGAACCTATACCAAATGGCATATCTACGTCACCTTCATTTATAACTTTATACATTGTTGTTAGTTTATTTTCATCTAGTCTATATGTTACATATAATGAAAACTTATATGGATATTTTTCTATAATTTTTTCATTGCTTCTAAGTACATAAGAATGGAAGTTATCTAATTTCGTGATTGGCTCAAATTCGAATTCTTTTGCAAATCCGTCTGGTTGAATTTCATATGTTTTGCTATTCATTATTGTTTGGTTTTTCTTACATTTTCCTACATTTGGAAATAATACTGACCAACGTCTTTTCCAAAATATTTTTCCGTTTTCATCAACTGTTTCTTCGCCTTGGTGTAATTTTTCTTGTCCATTTAACTTAAAACTTATAAGTTCTGCACCATATTTTGAAGTTAGTATTTGAGTATACATAGATTTCTCCCTTCTTCAATTTTTCTAAAAATTAATTATACAAAGTCTACATTTTACTAAAGTATAATTTATCTATATACATTAAACAAGTTATATTATTGACATATCAACTTAGGAAATGTTAGTTTTTCTTTCGTAGTATATAATATATTGTTTTTATGTAAATGTCAATACATTGCTACAATATTTATTATTATATTTTAATTACTTTATTGCAAATTATAATATATTTATAAATAAAAAGTCGATATTAATAAGTAAAGAACCGTATTAAACGGTTCTTTACTTATTATATTATCTATAAAAGTTTGTTTTGAAATTCATAGAATTCCTCTTCAGTCATTAATTCCTCTTCATACTGAACCCAGAATTCGCCCATGTCATCTTGGGATATTGTTTTTGAAAGTCTGTGGATTAGGTAGTTAATTTCTTTTAACTCATTAGTTCCTACAGTTCCAGCAATAACTTTTGTAGGATTTGTATAATCTGTATCAGTCCCACTATTGCTATACCAAGATTTCCAACCCTCCCTAGTATAATATATTACAATTGCATTTCCTACTTCATTTCTTGTTCCAAGAAATTTAAGTGCTTCGTTTGACATACCTATCAAAGTATCAAACAATCTAGTATCTTCAATTTGGTAAACTGTTTCTTCTATATTTGAACCTGCAATACCATATAACATTTTTACAAAAATATAGTTCCGTGTATCTCTTTCGATTTTTGCAATAGCTTTAATCCTTTTGCTCTCCATAATTTTTTCCTCCTCTTATTTATGGATAGTTATCCTACTATATAAGCAAGGAATTGCCTTTTCAAAATACTATTCTATTTCTGAAAATGACTCTTTTAACAACTTTAGCATTTCCGGATATTTACATATTCTAGCAGTATCTATAAGTTCCATAATTTGGTGTGGTTGTATATTTATCTTTATATTTATCATAAACTTGACTAATTCTATGCAATTACTTTCTACTGCTGTATAAAATATTGATATTTTTTTTCTATCACCTATTGATATAAAATACTCTTCTAAAAGTTTTTCATATCTATTTTTAGTAATTAGGTCTAATATATATACTCCTTCTTTTTTATTATATGTTGTATAGTTAAATATCAACCTTAACATCCTATCATATGCTTCTTTATCCTTATCACAAAAAGTATGCAAGTTAAAAAGTAAGTTTTCTTTATCATGTTTACACATAATTTTTCCTCCTCTTTTTGTGGATAGTTGTCCTTCTTCAACTTACACTATCTTGCTCCTGCTTTTTTTAATAGCTCAGCAATTTCAAATTTTTGTTTCATTTCTGCCTTAGTAAGAATGTTTCCAAAGTCTTCAATACCTTCTCCAATAGCTTTATCATATGATATACATGCTCTATAAGCCTTAGCATCTATTATGTCATATTTCGCATTGACATTTGCTCCTGCATCAATCAACATTTGCACTAATTCTGTATCGTTTGTATAGCTAACAGCAAACTTAATAAACATATCATTTCTTCTTACATCTAATAATTTATTAGTTTTTATTATTCTTTTTGCAAATTCAATGTCATTAGCTTTAATAGCATCCCTATAATTCTCTGAAAAATTTGGACTTTTTTCTAATAAGACATCTCGCATTTCTCTATTCCATTCTTCTTTAGATGCTTGCATAGCTACTTCGTCATCACCCATATTGTTTTTTATTAGAAATTCCAATATTTCAGTGCTTTTATTTTTTGCTGTATACCTAGCTAAACCATATGCATATATTGGAAGCCCATTACGTTTCCTTGCCTCAACTAAAGCCTTTAATAAGGGTAAGTCTTCTTCTTGTATAGCATAAATAAAAACATTTTGCATATTATTATAATCACCTAATTTAACTAATTGTGGAATAATACTTATATATCTCTTAATTACAACCGACATTAATAAGTCATTTTTGGGATTATTTTGTCCAAAAGTTAAAAATCCTTTTCGGTGTAATGAGCGTATAACTAAATACAATGAGTATTCATCTAATTCTTCCATCATTTTACTTTCTAAAATGTCTTTTGCTAATATAGATGTTGTTTTTTTGATTGCTTTTTCTTTAGCACTTGAATAATTATTTGTACTACCACAATATACTCTACGAGTTCGATTTGGTGGTGAAAACAAACCCAAAGGGTGATATTCATTATCTTCTACTTCCATATAGTGCTCTTCTACATGATAAGCCCTATCAAATTCCTCTTCATAAATTTCGCAATACTTTTTTACGTACTTACTTCTTGCATATGATTGATTCATACATATTCTCCTTTCAATTAATTAATTGATAAAGATTTATACTAAGTGTCTCCTTATATATAACATGTTTTTGCAATTATGTCAATATCTCTGTTTAACTTTATTTTTTTCACAATTTCTCATATAAAAATCGATTTTTAGATAAAACCTAAAAATCGCTTTTATATTTAAAATTCTAGTTTTTCCTCTAACCACGCTGGTATTTCGTCTATTTTTAAACGTATTTGCTCCATTGTGTCTCTATCACGTATTGTTACTGTGTCATCTTCTAATGTGTCAAAGTCTACTGTTACACAGTAAGGTGTTCCTATTTCATCTTCTCTTCTATAACGTTTTCCTATTGAGCCTGCTTCATCGTAGTCACACATAAATTTCTTTGATAATTTTGTATATACTTCATCTGCTTTTTCACTTAGTTTTTTAGATAGTGGTAGTACTGCTACTTTGTATGGTGCTAGTGCTGGATGTAAGTGCAGAACTGTTCTTGTGTCTCCTTCTGCTATCTCTTGTTCTTCGTAGCTGTTACATAACATTGCTAGGAATATTCTATCTACACCAACTGCTGGTTCTACGCAGTATGGTACATATTTTTCATTTGTTTCTGCGTCTAAGTATGTTAAATCTTGTTTTGATGCTTCCATATGTCTTGATAAGTCATAGTCTGTTCTATCTGCTATTCCCCATAGTTCTCCCCAACCAAATGGGAATAAAAATTCTATATCTGTTGTTCCTTTACTATAGAATGATAGTTCTTCTTTTGAGTGTTCTCTCATTCTTAAGTTTTCTTCTTTTACTCCTAAACTTAATAACCAATCTTTACAGAATTTTTTCCAGTATTCATACCATTCTAAATCTGTTCCTGGTTTGCAGAAAAATTCTAATTCCATTTGTTCGAATTCTCTTGTTCTGAATATAAAGTTTCCTGGTGTTATTTCATTTCTAAAAGAACGACCCATTTGACCTATTCCCATTGGCATTTTCCTTCTTGTTGTACGTAGTACATTTTTAAAGTCTACAAACATTCCTTGTGCTGTTTCTGGTCTTAGGTATACTTCTGATTTTGCATCTTCTGTTACTCCCATAAATGTTTTGAACATTAAGTTGAATTTTCTTATTTCTGTAAATTCTTGTTTACCACAGTTTGGACAAGTAATATTATTTTCATTTATATATTCTACTAATTGTTCATTTGTCCAACCATCTAATCCTGAAATGTCTTTTCCTTTACTAAATCCCCATTCTTCTATTAATTTGTCTGCTCTATGTCTTGTTTTACATGATTTACAATCTATTAGTGGATCTGAAAAGCCTCCTACGTGACCTGTTGTTACCCATACTTGTGGGTTCATCATAATTGCAGCATCTATTCCTACATTGTATTTATTTTCTATTATAAATTTTCTCCACCAAGCATCTTTAATATTTTTCTTAAGTTCTGCTCCTAATGGTCCATAATCCCAAGAATTTGCTAAACCTCCATAAATTTCCGACCCTGGGTATACAAACCCTCTGTTTTTGCATAATGCAACTAGTTTTTCCATTGTTAATTCTGACATTTTAATTCCTCCTTTTATAATTGGAGGTTGGAAGTTGGAGATTGGAGATTGGAACTTCTGGGGAATTCCTTCGAAGAATTTACCCCATATTCCAACTTCCAACTTCTAACTTCTAACTTCCATATAAAAAAACTTTCATTCCTAGCCTTTTAGCTAGGGACGAAAGTTTTATTTTTCCGCGGTTCCACCCTAATTGGTAATTATTTTTGTTAATTACCCTCTTTTATTTTTATATGCTCCAAAGCTCCCCACAAATATTTTATTGTTGGCTTTCACCTTAACCCAACTCTCTTTTTAATAAAATAATTTTGCTTTTTCTCTTTCATTGCATTTATATTTAACTAATTTATATTATTTTATTCTTTTTTTATAATAAAGTCAATATAAATATTAATATTTCGCTATTTTTTTAACTTGTAATTATAATTCATTAAATTTATTTAGCAATTTTATATTTACCTCTAAATACAACTTTTTCATTATCTGGTATTATACTATTTACTACTATATTAATTTTTCCTTCTTGATTTATATTCGCTGATACAGCTCTGCCTCCAGATTCTGTTATTTGTAGCGGTTCTAATTCTATTGCTTTTGGTAGATCAGTAAACGCTGTATACTTGCCCGCCCAATTAGGAGATTTATTTGTAAGCGCAACTATATATACATATACCATATTCCCTTGTATCATATAACCACCTTGTATATTTTTAAATCTATCTTCATATATTTTAATTTCTTCTGAACTGTAATTTGTTATATCATATAATATATTATCACTAATTACATTTTCTGTTTTATTGTTTGCAACTTTTATTCCATCTATACTTGCTAATTGAAGTGATGAGTTTATTTCGAATTCATATGGGTATTGATTTAATTTTGTGAATATTGATGTTTTATTTCCTACTGTTACTTTTTCTTTATCTGCCACTTTACTTTCTAATGCTACATATTGAATTTCATTATCTTCATATAGTATATCAGCTAACTCTTGAAGTGTTGGCATCTCTTGTTTTTCTGCATATTTATTCATTTGTACTGTAGTTATTTTTAAATTTATTATTTCTGTAGCTGTTTGCTTATTGGTGACCTCTTTTGCTTGCTTTGTTCTTGTAAATACTCCGTTATTTTCTAAGCTTAAATATATTCCTATACTCGATAATATTATTAATATTATTATTGTTATTACTAATGAAATTAATGTTATTCCCTCACTTTTTTCTTTTCTCTTATTATTCATTTGTTTTCCTCCATTTTTATAATTGTTCTAGTATAGAACAATTATAAAATAAATTTATTATAAAATCAATAAAAATTGTTCTATTTTTGAACATTTTTTATTAGGAGGTAATATGCATAAAATAAATCAATATAATAATAATCTTAATATTATTGGTGATAATATTAAAATATTACGTAAAAAGCAAAATCTTTCTCAAGAATATTTATGCGCGAGAATGCAAACAATGGGATATAAAATTAGTCGTTCTGATATGTCTAAAATTGAAAATAATAAAAAATTCATTTCAGATTTTGAAGTTTTAGGATTTGCAAAAGCTCTTAAAGTTAGAGTTAGCAATTTATATAATGGATTCGAATAAGGATGGTATAATAACCATCCCTATATTATTTAATATTTATTATTTTAAAGTTCCCAAAAGGGACAGATTACCCATTAGGAAACGTCCACAATGGACACCCCATGCACACTATTTAAGCATCATATCTCCTAATTGTGTTATTGTTCCTGCTCCTAAGGTTAATATTATATCATCTTTTTGTACATTTTCATTTAAGTAGTTTATTATATCACTAAACTGTGGTATATATATTGCTTTTCTTCCCATTTCTTTTAGTTTTTTTACTATGTCTTCTGAAGATACTCCATATGTGTTTATTTCTCTTGCTGCATATATATCTGTTACTATTATATTATCAAAATATGTTAAGCTTTCTGCAAATTCATTTAAATGGTTTGCTGTTCTACTATAGGTGTGCGGTTGAAAAACTACCCATGAATGATTATATGTCTTTTTCTTTAAACCTAATGCTGTTGCTTTTATTTCTGTTGGATGATGTCCATAATCATCGTATACACTAGCTCCATTAAAGTTTCCTTTATATTCAAATCTTCTATGTGCCCCTGTGTATTTTTTTAAACCTGATTTTATATCTTGCTTTTCTATTCCATAGCTATGGCATAATGCAATACAAGCTAAAGCATTAAGTACATTGTGTGGTCCTGGAACTGATAATTCAAATGATCCATAAAAATTATTGTTGTAATATACGTCAAACCTTGGGAAACCATCTTTACTATATGTTATTCCTCTTGCTATAAAGTTTGCTTTTTCATTTTCTATAGCATATGTAACTACTTTTGCATTTGTATATCTGTGTAGCTCGCTACAGTATTTGTTATCTATGTTTGTAACTAATAAGCCATCATCTGGTAACAATCCTACATATTTTATAAAAGCTTTATTTATATTTTCAATGTTTTTAAAATAGTCTAAATGGTCGTTATCTATATTTAATATTACTTCTGCTCTTGGATAAAATTTTAGGAAGCTTTCTACATATTCACAAGCTTCTATTATAAAATGTTCACTATTTCCTATTCTATAATTTCCATTTATTGCTTTTAATTCTGCACCTACCTGTATTGATGGGTCTTTACAGGCTTCTATAAAACACATTGATACCATTGATGTTGTTGTTGTTTTTCCATGTGTTCCTGATATACAAATTGTATCTCTAAAAGCTTTTGTTATTTTTCCTAAAAAATCTGCTCTTTCTATTGTTTCTATTCCAAGTTCTTTTGCTCTTACAAGCTCTGGATCATCTTGTTTTATTGCTGCTGTATACACAACCACATCAGATTTACCTACCATGTTTACATCATGACCTATTACCACATGTATTCCATCTAAATTTAATTTTCTTGTGGTATCAGATTCTGTTCTATCTGAGCCAGTAACAACAAAACCCCATTTTTTTAGAATTTCTGCTATACCGCTCATACTGACTCCACCAATACCTATCATATGTATATGTTTATATTTTCTTAATTCTTCTATATTTGCCAAGTTATTCGCCCTCTCCTTTTTTAGTGTTCTAGCTTATTATACAATCTAAATGTATTTTTTTCAATACATTTTGTAAAAGTTATTTTTATGTCGAATTTTGTAGTATTGCAATTTTTAAAATATTATTTTGTATTGTAGAAGTCGCCGCCTTATCATGCAACTTGTGCTTCAACGAAATTACTTAAATAAAATATGTATTTTTATAGCATTTCTTCGAAGATCGGGTCGCTTGATAAGGCGGCGACCCCTACAATTATTATATGTTATTTATTATATAAAGTTACAATTCAAGGTTAAATCATCCTATAATTATTCACTATTAACTATTCATTATTCACTTAGGCTTCCTTTCAGGAAGCTGCTTTCAGCATCATATCTGCAAATACGCCATAGCCTGTTGTTGGATCATTTACTAATACATGTGTTACTGCTCCTATAAATTTTCCATTTTGTATTATTGGAGATCCACTCATTCCTTGTATTATTCCTCCTGTTTTTTCTAGTAATTCTTTATCTGTTACTTTAATTAACATACTTTTATTATCTTTATTATTTGTTAAATATAGTTTTTGTATTTCTATATCGTAGTATTGTTTATTTCCATTTTCAAGTTCACAAATTATTTGTGCTTTTCCTAATTTTACTTCATTTCTAGGTGCTACTTCCATTTCTTTTTCTGTAATATCTAATTTACTACTACTTACTGCTTTTCCAAATACTCCGAAACTTGTATTTTTGTATACATCTCCTATTTTTCCTTGTCCTTCTATACTTCCTTTTATCTCACCAGGCTTTCCTTTTTCTCCCTTTGTTATAGATATTATATTTGAATTTACAAGTTCTCCATTTGCTATTGTTATTAAATTTCCTGTATCTATATCTGTAATTCCATGTCCTAATAATGCAAATTTTCCTGTTGTTGGTTCATAAAATGTAGCTGTTCCTACTCCGGCTGCTGCGTCCCTTACCCATAAACCTAATTTATATTCATTTTCCTTTGTTTTTGCTGGCGTAATATTTGTTATTATTTCTTCATTACTATTTTCTTTTATATACCTTAATTCAACTTGTTTTCCTTTAGATGCATTTACAGTTTCTATTAAATCATCTGTATTTGATATTTCTTTATTATTTATTGAAATTATTCTATCTCCTTCTACTATTCCTAAATTTTCATACGGCTTTACACCCTCTATTTCAGACATTCCTACTACTAACACACCTTTTGTATATAGCTTTAGTCCAATCGAATTCCCCAATGGTATTACTTTTGTTTTTGGTATTACATTTACTGTTACATTTTCTAGTGTCAATTTATTAAATAAATTGACACTCATATCTATTTTTCCAATTTCTAAATTTTCATTATTTTCTATATCTCCTGAGGTTTCTAATACTGAATTTTGTTTATTTATATTAATATTTCTATTTGTTGTTTCTGTTTCTTTTAAATTTACACCCCATAATGTTGCAAGTTCTAATTTTTCTCCTTGTAACAAAGTTATGCTTTTAGGTATTAATGTTATATTTGCTACATATAAATATAAAACTAATAAAATGGTTAAAATAATAATAAGTTTTAGATATTTTTTCAAGTTTATCATCCTTTCAAAAATTTTATTCTTGTTTTATTATTATTTTAACCATTTTTATTTTTTTGAAACATTATTAATTTTTATTTTAATTTTGTTATAGCTAGTCCATCTCCAACTTCTAGAATTTCGGTTTCTAGGTTTGGATTGCTAGTAACATCGTGAATATATTCTCTTAAATTTCGTACTGCTGTACGTTGTTTATGTTTGTTATAATCACTCATTACATATCCTTTATATAATATGTTATCTGCTAATATTACCCCACCTTCATTTAACATTCTTAGTGCTTCTTTTAAGAAAAATGGATATTTCCCTTTTGCAGCATCTATGAATATCATGTCATATTTTTCATTTAAAGTAGGTAATATTTCTACTGCATCCCCTTCATAAATATTTATTTTTTCTGCCACCCCTACTTTTTTTATATTTTCTTTTGCCTCGGCTATTCTTTCTTCATCTCGCTCAATTGTATCTATTTTTCCACCTTCAAGTAAATATTCTGAAAAACACATTGCAGAATATCCTACTGCTGTGCCTATTTCTAGTATCTTTTTAGGTTTTAGTTTTGTTAAAATTTTATCTACTACTTCCAATGTATCATCCATTATTATTGGTATATGTTCTTCTAGAGCTTTTTCTTTTATTTTTTCTAGTTCTTGTTTATTCATTTTATTTCCTCTTTTATTTTATAATTTCTAATATAAAAGGGCGTAATTCGGTATTTCTCATAGGTATTCCTTACCGATTAAGCCCCTACATTTAATAATTATTCACTATTCATTCTTCATTATTCACTTAGCACGTAAGTGCGCTTTATTATCTTCTTGCTTCTCTTTCTCTTGTTTTTGTGTCTAGTGTTTTCTTTCTTAAACGAATATTTTTTGGTGTTACTTCTACTAGCTCATCTTCTGCTATGAATTCTATTGCTTTTTCTAGTGACATTTGAAGTGGTGGTACTAGACGTAGTGCGTCATCTGAACCTGAGGCTCTTGTGTTTGTTAGGTGCTTTTCTTTACATACGTTTATTGCTATATCTTCATTTCTTGAGTTTATTCCTACTATCATTCCCTCATATACATCTACACCTGCTCCTATTAGTAGTTCTCCTCTTTCTTGTGCATTATATAAACCATATGTTACACTTGTTCCTTGTTCCCATGCTACTAGTACTCCTCTTGTTCTTGCTTGTATGTCTCCTTTAAATGGTTCGTAGCAATCAAATATTGAGTTCATTGTTCCTTCACCTTTTGTATCTGTTAAAAACTCTGTTCTATAACCTATTAGTCCACGTGCTGGTATTTTGAATTCTACTTTTGTGTGTCCCGCTTCTGCTGGTTCCATATTTGTCATTTCACCTTTACGTCTTCCTAATTTTTCTATTACTGTTCCTATTGATTCGTCTGGTACATTTACTACTAGTCTTTCTACTGGTTCACATTTTACACCATCTATTTCTTTGAATATAACTTTTGGACGTGATACTAATAGTTCAAATCCTTCTCTTCTCATTGTTTCTATTAATACTGATAAGTGTAGTTCCCCACGTCCACATACTTCGAAACTATCTGCTGAATCTGTTTCTTTTACACGTAAAGACACATTTCTTTCTAGTTCTTTGAATAATCTATCTCTAATGTGACGTGATGTTATGAATTCTCCTTCTTTTCCTGCAAATGGTCCATTGTTTACACTAAATGTCATTGATACTGTTGGTTCATCTATATCTACAAAAGGTATTTTTTCTGGGTTATTTAGGTCACATATTGTGTCTCCTATGTTAATATCTGCTACACCTGATAGTGAAACTATATCTCCTGCTGTTGCTTCTTCTACTTCTGTTCTTTTTAGACCTTGATATGTGAATAGTTTTGCTACTTTTCCTTGTGCATTTTTTTCTTGCTTACATATTGCTATTGGCATTCCTGCTTTTATTGTGCCACGTTCTATTCTTCCTACTGCTATTCTTCCTAGGTAGTCATCATAGTCTATGTTTGAAACTAGCATTTGCGCTGGTCCATCTATTTCACATTCTGGCGCATCTATATATTTTACTATTGTATCAAATATACAGTTTACATTATCACTTTCTTCTGATAGGCTCATTTTCGCTATTCCACTTTTTGCTGATGCATATATTACTGGGAAGTCTAATTGGTCATCATTTGCATCTAATTCTATGAATAGTTCTAGTACTTTGTCTACTACTTTTTCAGGGTCTGATCCTGGTCTATCTATTTTATTTATTACTACTATTGGTTTTAAGTTTAATGCCAATGATTTTTTAAGTACCTCTCTTGTTTGAGGCATTGGTCCTTCAAATGCATCTACTAATAGTAATACTCCATCTACTGTTTTTAGTACACGTTCTACTTCTCCACCGAAATCTGCGTGACCTGGTGTATCTACTATATTTATTTTTATATCATTATACATTACTGATGTATTTTTTGAAAGAATTGTTATTCCTCTTTCTTTTTCTAGGTCATTTGAGTCCATTACTCTTTCTGCTACTTGTTCATTTTCTCTAAATACATGACTTTGACGTAGTAGGCAGTCTACTAACGTTGTTTTTCCGTGGTCAACGTGTGCAATTATTGCTATATTTCTTATATTTTCATTTTTCATTTTTATTTTTCCCCTTTCAAAATTCGAAGAATTTTGTACTTTCACTATTCATTCTTCACTTTTCACTATATTAATTTTTCCATTATTATCGGGCAGACACATTTCGCCTGCCCTCCCAAGCCGTAGGTTTGTACTATTCACTATTAACTATTCACTATTCACTGAACAATTCCTTCGAAGTGCGGGCGATTGGCTTTGCATAACTTATCTCTAACTCGCTAATCGCTCGAAGAGCTAAGAAAATAATCGCCCCTACGTTTCTTTTATGTTTTCTATATGTTGTAGTTACACAGGCCGACGAAGGCGACGACCCCTACGGTGGTTTTATTATATAGATTTTTTGTTTTTCTTTACATCTCTTCTTTATATTCGTTAGATGTTCCTTCTAATTCTTTTATAGAAAGTTCTATCTTCTCATTTTCCTTATCTAAATCTATAATTTTTGCATTTACGTGTTGTCCTAGTTTTAATTCTTCCTCTGGTTTTGCTAATTTTCTTTCTGCTATTTGTGATATATGTACTAATCCTTCAATTCCTGATTCTAATTCTACAAATACTCCAAATGGCATTATTTTTACTACTTTTACCTTTACAACATCATTTATATGATATTTTTCATCAATATTATTCCAAGGGTTTTGACCCTTTTCTCCATATGAAAGTTTTATTCTTTTATTTTCTTTGTCGACATCTTTTATAGTTATTTCTATTTTCTGCCCTTGCTTTAATATTTCATTTACTTTTGCGTTTCTATCCCATGATATCTCTGATACATGTAGTAAACCTTGCACAATTCCATCTAAATCTATAAATGCTCCATATGAGCTTATACTTGCTACTGTTCCTTCGTATTTTCTACCTATTTCTACATTATTCCAAAATTCTTCTTGTTTTGCTTTTTTTTCTTCATCTAATACATTTTTAATAGAGCCTATTATTTTATTTGTTTTTGCATCATATTCAGTTATTCTAAATTTTACAGTTTGACCTTGTAATTTTGAAGCATCTTCTCCTCTTGGAATACCTGATAAAGAAAGTGGTATAAATACCCTTTTATTTAATACTTCTACTATTATTCCTTTATCGTTTACTTCTTTTACTTTTTCTTCAAATATTTCATTATTATTAATTTTGTTTTCTAGTTCTTCTTTTTCTTTTCTCTGTTTTACTCTTTTATATGATAGTAATACATTTCCAAGACCATCATTTTGTTTTAATACATCTGCTGTAATTATATCTCCTACTTTAAATTCGTCTTTAGGATTTTTAGTTTCATCATTACTATATTCTTTTTTTGGTATAATTCCATCTGCTTTATAATGAATATCAACAAAAATTTCCCCTTGTTTTGTAATACTAATAATTTTGCCTGTTACTGTTTTTCCTAATTTTGTTTCTTTTAAAGACTCATTATATAGTTCTTCAAAAGATAATTCTTTTTCATTTTCCATATTTTCACCTTATTTTTAAATTTGTATTTTTAGTTATTTATTAATTTAATACCTACTTATACATTTTAACTCTTTTATTATAATTTATCAAGTCCGAATTGTCAACATAAATTAAGCAAAAAATTAAAATACACAGTAGGAATATTCCTACTGTGCAAATTGTGAAGTAATCCATTTTATCACTTGTCCTTTTATAGCAAAATACTCTTCTTTTTCAAATTGCATATTTGCAATACAATATCTACGATTTGATATATGTGAACAAAACATACATTCATGCAAAGAATTCGAATCTTGTATAAAAAACGAATTGCTAATTTTAGCTGAACATATTACATTATAACTATTAGAACAACTACCTGAATCATCTACTCTAATACAATAGCTACAGTTCGAGCTTCTTTGACATGCTATTACATATTCCGAATCTCCACATCCATCTGTAAATATTACATTTTTACTTTTTCTACAATCTTGACTTCTATATACATTTTCACAGTTATATATTGTGTCACTTTTCGAAACATTAATACTGTCATAAACTCGTTCGGTTGTAGTGTAATTTATTTTATTCCATAATTTTATAATTTCATCAAGAGAACTTATTTCCTTTTTAGGTCTCATCCATCCCTTATATTCATCATATTTTTCCATATTTTCTTGAGTTATGTATTTATTAGAATTAATTGAAGAAGCCCATGTTTCAACTCCTGTAACTGCATCTATAACTTTATTTGGAAGTTTTATATCAAATGCAAATTCTGATAATACCTCTTCCAAACTTAATAAACACTTTTGTTCAAAAATTTCCATAAAAATTTCATCTACCACACTTTTACATTGTTTTTCATTCATTTTATCTCTCCTATTATTATTCATTTTCAAAATTCATTCTTTTTCTTGAAGCTGATGTCTTTGTCATTATATCTCTTAATGAATTTGTTGTTTCTATATTAAAAATCTTTTTCTTTTGTATATTTTCCTTTTTATTCATATCTTTATTCTTATTTATTTTTCTTTTTATTCTAGGTACTGGTATAAAATCTAAAGTTTTGCCTTTAAAAGCTGATAACATTCTTCCATCTCTTCCTATCCTTGCTATACATTCCCTATCATTTAATTCTGTAAGCATTTTTATTCTTGTAATATGTGAATTTTTTACTGCAACTTCCATTTGCATATTGCTTTCTAGTAATATTGCATCCATTCTTGAAACTCTAAAAATAAAGTAATTTATAACATTTGTAAATATTGCTTTTTGCAAATTTTCGCTAATTTGTTCAAAATATTGACCTGCTAAAATTAATGAAAGATTATATTTTCTCGCTTCTGCTAGAAATCTAGTTATTATGGGATTTTCTATAATAGAGACTTCGTCTATAACCAATATAATATGTTCATTAAATGTATGTGATTGTACTAATTGTAAAATTTGTTGCATTGCAAAACCTGCTATTGTTTTTGTTATATTTAGGCCTAGTGTCATTTGGTCTAATGATAGTACTGTAATAAAGTTTTGTTCTATTTCTTCTTTAATATTTTTTATTTCAGATATATTATTTATTGCTGGTAATAGTTGCATTTCATCTATAAAAGAAATTATAGGTGATATTGCTTCTTGATATGATTTTGTTTTTAGTTCATTAAAATCTACTCTAAAAAATTCTATTATATTGGGTTGTATTACATCTTCAACTTCTCTTATAATTTTATTTCTGTATTCTATTTCTATTAATAACTTTCGTAAACTTATTAAATTAAATTCTCCTTTTTCTAGTAATAAATGTATACTATACCTTAATACCCTTTCTAATTTTGAATTATATTTGTCTGCTATAATATTTTTAAATATAGACATAATAGATTCCGTGGAAGATAATATATCTTCTGCTGAATTCATAAATAAGTTTATACTACTATCCTCTGTTTTAAAGTCAATTACATTTGCACTTTCTAATCCTCCAATATCTTCTTCCATGGCTGCATGTGGGTCAATTACAACTATTTTATACTTTAATTTATTATTACTATTCATACTTAAGTTTTTTATAATCGAGCTTATAAATTTAGATTTTCCTGTTCCACTTGCCCCTACTACAATAGAATGTTTTGCAAAATCGTAATTTTTATAGTTTAAGTATAATTCTTCTTGCAAATATGGAAATACGTTCGCTTTTAGTAACGCATTTTCTTTATCACTACTTAATATGTTTATAACTTTTTTACTATCTAAATATTTTGCTTCACTTTTTTGGTAGAAAAACCTTATATGCGTACCAAAGTCAATACTTATAAATTTATATATTTCATTATTTCCTATTACTTTTCTCTTTATTATTTTTCCTTTTTCATCTTTAAAATAAAAATTGGTTGTTGATAAGTAATTATTATATTTATATGGGTAAAATGATATTTTTATATTTTTTAGTTTTTGTAGTTTTCTTGTTTCATTTTTATCATATACATCTAATAATGTTTTATAGTTACGTGTAAGTAAATATGGAATTCCTAAGCTTGATATTTCCCTTAATTCTATATCTGTTTTTTTTATTAAAAATTCGCCTAAATCGCCTAATATTGGCGGTAATATTCTTGTAGTTTCTATAAAATATCTTATATAATTGTTTTCAATATGTATCCATAGATTCCATTTTTTTAACATTCCATTTATTTTAGATATTTTATATATTAAATTTAGCCATTCCTCACTTTTAACATGTGATGATGTTAAACATATTTCAAATACATTTTCCTTCATTTTTATTTTTTCCTTTTTTGCTTTTATTATAGCATCTTTTGACATAAAAAAACTGACATTTTTATTTCAAAAAAAGTCAGTTTTCTATTGGTACTAAAAAATCTGTAATTTCATCATGATAAAATTCAATCTCTGGTAAATCTCTAAAATTATATTTACAGCTTGGCAAAAAATCTGTATAAAACATTTTTGATACTTTTTGTATTTCATTTGCTCTGTGTGAATCTATTCTTATTTGTATATATTTACTTTTAGGTATTATTTTTTTTATTAATTCCTCTTTTTCTTCTTCATATAATATCCAATATGCTTTTATATGTAACCTTTCTTTATCTTTATATTCTACCATTCCATATACTGGTTTTTGATTATATTTTTTTTCAATCTCTTTAAAAAACTTTGGAGCATCTTGTTCTATTTCTTCATTTGTTGTTGATTTATATGTTCCATATAATATCATTTTTTCTTTTTCTATAATTTTGTATTCTATATTTTTATTTAGTTCCCTTTCCTCATTAAAGTGCAATTTTGTATATATTTTTAATTTATCAGGCTTCTTTTTTACTTGGCTTGGTTTTATTCCATGAAATTTTTCAAATGCTCTAGAAAATGATATTGAATTATTATATTGATATTTTATGGCCACATCTATTATTTTTTCATTATTTATAAATAATTCTTCTCCTGCATTTGATAATCTTCTATTCCTTACATATTCTGAGATAGAAATATTACATATTACAGAAAATATCTTTCGAAAAGTATATTCATTTACTCCTATCATTTTTGCAAGTTCTTTATTATCTATTTTTTCTTCTAAATTATTTTCTATATATTCTATTATTTCATTTAGTTGTTTATAAATATTCATATTTTTATTCCTTATTTGTTTTTTATTACTTTATATCATATTTCTTTTAATTTTCATAGCTTTTTTATTAATTTATAAAAAATAATATAAAGCTTGTACAAAAATGAGTCAAAAGGGACAGATGACGCATTTGAAAACGTCCCCAATGCGTCATCCTTTTTATCTTCTACGACAACACCATGTTGTTTGACATCCATTTGCATCCCTTACGTTTACTGTTGCTGTATTGTTATTATTGCAGTTACAATTACAATTGTTATTGTTGTTTAAAATATTTGCAACTCTTGTTGCTATGTTTTGCATATCTGCATTTGATAATTGAACTTCATTGTTATTATTGTTATTTTCTCTACATGGGCATGTTCTTCTACATCTGTTAAAAAACAATTCTACTATCCATGCTGTTATATATGCTATTATTGTGTATACAATTACAAAAATCAAAAAACTTGCATCAAATGCTGCAAATGCTACTATTAAGTATATTGCGAAAAATGTTAATGCTGTTAATATTGGGCATCTTAATATTTTTTCTATAACAATTGCAAGTATTATTGTTGCAATTGGGAGTGCAAAGTATATTAATAATGTATTCATATTAATCTCTCCTCTTATTTTATATTCTGTTATATAGTATGCTTTTTTACTTTTTTGTGTGCATTAATTGTAGCTATCATTAGTTTCAATTAATAGTTTATAAGTAAATATGCATTGTAACAGATATTAATGTATTTTACATAAATTGTTGATTTTATTATGTTTTTGTTGTATAATATAAGTATGAAACCTATTATGAAATTTGCCACAACAAAGAGGAGGATTCATTATGTATAATGCAGGGCTTTACATGGGAACATCTAAACATTTTGATTCGAAAAGAGTGTCCGAGATCCGCAATCGTTACTTTTATGCACGTCAGCTCGAGCCTGCTCGTGAGAACATGCGGAAATTAAGGGAGGAAAAAGCGCTTAGGGCGAAGCAGTAATTACCTGCTATACGGCAACAAAAACCAATGGTTATTTCCATTGGTTTTTTGTTAATTTTAATATTCTACTTTTACCAAATACAAAGCATAAGGTGGAAGTGTTTTTCCTGCTCTTGTTCTATCTTTTGATTCTATAATACTAGTTATTTCTTCTGGTTTTATTTTTCCTAAACCCACATCTACCAGTGTTCCTGATATTATTCTTACCATATTATATAAAAAACCATTTCCTGTAAGTTCTATTTTTATTCTTTCTCCATCTTCTATTATATTTGTTTTATATATAATTCTTACACTACTTTTACTACTTGTTCCACTTGATTTAAAACCTTTAAAGTCGTGTTCTCCTTCGAAATATTTAATTGCTTTTTTCATTTCTTCTACATTTAGCTTTACTGGAACGTAATATTCTAAGTTTCTATATATTGCAGACCCTTGTTTTCCATTATTTATAATATATCTATATGTTTTTTGTTTACAATTATATCTGCTATGAAATCTTTCTTCTACTTCTTCTGCTTTTTGTATTCTTATAGATTTTTTTAGTTTTGAGTTTATTGCAACTGCAAATTTTTCTATTGGCAGAGTACTATTTGTTTTAAAGTTTGCAACTTGAGCAATAGCATGTACTCCAGCATCTGTTCTACCCGATGCTGTTAGGTCTACTTGTTCACCTGTTATTAGTTCTATTGCTCTTTCTATTTCTCCTTGTATATTTAGTTTTGTTGGCTGTTTCTGCCAACCGATTAAAATCTTTTCCATCATATTCTATTGTTAGTTTTATATTTCTCATATTTGACCTATTCCTTTTTAGTATAGTTATCATAAATACTATTGTAGGGGCGACTATTAGTCGTCCGTGCTCCAACGAAATTGCCCTATAAATATTATATTTTAGCAATTTCTTCGAAGAGCGGACGAGCTATGCTCGCCCCTACAAATTTCTTTTTATTATCTATATTTAGATTTAATATAGCATTTACGTACTTCTATTTTCCTCTAAATTTTGACTTTAGTTTATTTAATCTTTCATTTTTTATTTGCTTTTCATCTATTAATCTATTTGTTACTATATTTTTTATTAAAACTTTTTTTAATACTTCTTCATTTACGTCTGCTATTAGTGTTCCGTCTTTTGCTATTGATATTTTTCCTGTTTCTTCTGATACTACTATTGCTATAGAGTCTGTTTCTTTTGAAATACCTATTGCTGCTCTGTGCCTTGTCCCTAGTTTTCTTGCTGTTTGTTTATCATTTACTAGTGGAAGAATACATGCAGCTGCTTTTATTTTATTATTGCTTATTAATACTGCACCATCATGAAGTGGTGTTTTGGGTTCAAATATATTTACTAATAATTGTGGAGATATTTCTGCATTTAGTTCTACACCATTTTCTGCAATATCACCCAATTTTATATCTCTTTCTATTACAATTAATGCTCCTGTTTTTGTTTTTGAAAGTTCTGTCGCTGCTATTACTATTTTGTATATATCTTCTTTTGTTTTTGTTATAATATCTTTATCTATTCCGAAGAATTTAGTAAGTTTATTTGTTCCTAATTGCTCTAATGCTCTTCTAAGTTCTGGTTGGAATATTACTATCATAACTATAACACCATATGTCATTACTGATGTTAATATGTAATGAAGTATATCTAACCTTAGCCATCCACTTACTACTGTAATAACAACAAGCATAGCTATTCCTTTTATTAATTGCCATACTCTTGAGTTTTTAGTTGTTTTTAATAGTTTATATGCTAAAAATATAACGATTGTTAAGTCTAAAATTAGACAAACAATTCTTATTGGATTTTGAATTAGTTCTTCTATATAATTTACTATATTAATTTCCCAAAAATTATTAATTGTTGTAAATAAATTATCTTTCATAAATAATATTTACCTTCTTTCTCTTTTGTTATACTAAATAATATATTAAAGTAGCTGCTATACTAAGTACCATAAGAACTGCTAGTATAACTGCCATTATTCTTGTAAACAATTTTGATTTATCTATTTTATTTTTCTTTGACATTTTTTGTCCTCCTTTGTAAAATGTTTGCATTATTATAATATCATATTTTATTTTTGGTTTCAATGCTTTATTTTATTATTTTTATTAAAGTAAGAAATTTTTGGTTACAGTTCATAGTTTAAAAATATTTTATTTTTACTGTAGGGGCTAAATCGGTAAGGAATACCTCTTTGGGAATACCCAATTTCGCCCTTACATATTTTAAAATATTGCTATAAATTTTACATATATGTTTAGGGCGTAATTCGGTAAATTCTTATGGGTATTCCTTACCGATTAAGCCCCTACATATATATTAAATTAGCTGCAATATATATATTTATATACACATTTCTAAAATTTCTTTTAACCTTTCGTCTTGTTTACTTAAATATAAGTACCCTATCAATGCTTCAAATGCTGTTGCATATTTATAGTCTACAAGTTCTGCATTTTTGGGTTGATGGTGTGCTTCGGCATTTCTTCCTCTTCTTACTATATCTTTTTCTTCATCTGTTAAATTATCATATATTTTAATTAATACTTCAGCTTGTGCTTTAGCTTTTACGTATTTTATTGTTTCTATGTGCAACCTATGTGGGTCTAAATGTGTGGAATTTACTAATTTCATTCTTATAAAAATTTCATAAATACAATCACCTATATATGCCCATACTAATGGTTTCATTAGTTTTACTTCTTCTATATTTCTTTTTCTTTCTATTATGCCTTCTATTTCTTTCATTTTTTGTTCCTTTCTAAAGCTATAAATTGGTTATAAAAGAATTAAATTTTGGCTAGGAAAACGAATTTTAAATTTATGTGGCGTACTTATTCTACGCTCTATTAAATTTAAAATGATGTTTGACGGCGCCAAAATTGTAATTATTTTATAACAACATACCTTATATTTTTTCAATAGTAATTCTTCCTAGCTTTCCACTTCTAAAATCTTCTAATATTATATTTGAAACTTTTTCTTCATCAACTTGTCCACCAGAAACTATTGCTCCTCTTTTTCTTCCTATTTTATACATTATTTCTAGTATATTTTCATTTTCCATTCTATCAGTATTTTTAAGCTCTTTCTCAATTTCTTCTTTTGGAATTTTATATCTTTCTACTATTTTTTCTTGCTCATTTTCTAATAAATATTTTAACAAATTATATGCAATATCTATTTTTTGTAATATATCGTCTTTTATCGTTCCTGTATATGCTAGTTTTAGCGCTATTTCTTCATCTTCAAATTTTGGCCATAATACACCCGGGGTATCTAACAATTCTATTTTTTCATTTACTCGTACCCATTGTTTTTGCCTTGTTACTCCCGGTTTATTTCCAACATTGGCGGATGTTTTTTTAGTAATTCTATTTATAAAAGATGATTTCCCTACATTAGGAATTCCTATTACCATTACTCTTATAGATTTACCAACTCTACCTTTATTACTATATTCTTTTTTTGTTTCTTCATATACTTTTTCAATTTGTTTAATTACATCTTGTACACCTTTTCCAGAGTTAGAATCTACTAGAACTGCTGGCACATTTTGCTTTGCAAATTCTTTTACCCATTTTGAATTTTCTTTTTCCTCAGCTAGATCACATTTATTTAAAACTATTACTTTTTTCTTATCTTCTATGTACTTTCTAATATCTGGGTTTACACTAGCTTTTGGAATTCTTGCATCTAGTATTTCTACTACCACATCTATTAATTTTAAGTCTTCTATTATTTGTTTTTTTGTTTTAGCCATGTGGCCTGGGTACCAGTTGATGTTCGTTTTTGTCATATTTTCTTTATTCATCATTTTCACTCCCATAAGTTTCCATTTCTTCCATTAATAAATCAAAGTCTGATTTATATAATTTATCTTGTTTTATTCTATATTTTTCAAATTCAGTTAATGCTTTATCACAGGCTATTTCGTGTGATATTTTACCAGCATCTTTTAATATATCTCTATCGTCAGATAATAAAAATTTATCTATTCTTGTTGCCCAATCTTCCATTGTCATTGGGATATGTCTTTTAGCTCTCGCTTCAGCTAAATCTAAAAAGGCTGAAACAATGTATTCTAGTTGTTCTAATTCTTCTTTTGACAAATAATTTTTAGCAATAACAATATCTGTTTCTAGTATTTTTCCATTAGGAGAATTCTTCCATGATGTTAAACCCATATGCTCTTTTTCCCTCTTTTTGAATTACCGAGAAATCCTCGGTAGTTGAATTTTTATCAAGTTCTAAATCATTATAAATATTTTTCAAATGTAATCCAATATTATCAGAGCTACAATTATAAAGTTCACTCATTGCTTTTTGAGTAAGCCACAAATCGCCATCTTCAAATCTTACTTGAATTCCTTTATCATGAGTTTGTCTTTCAAAAATTAAAAATTCAGCACTACTACTTCTAATAATTAAATCTTTTCCCATTAAACGTCATCCCCTTTCTAATTTTTTATTGTCTATTCCATCGAATCAACGAGATATTATATAATTTTAACAAATCGCTTTATTTCTTCTCACCTTGTCCTATTTGCTTTTGTTCATCTATGTATTTATAATTCAAACTATTACTTTTAGATATTGCAGATTTTTTTGTTTCTTTTTCATATAAATCTTTAGCACCTTTGGCAACTTTTCCACCACGTTTTGCTACTTTTAAATTTTCTTTTAATCCTTGAGGATGTTCTTCTTTTTCAATATCTCTAATTGGTATTTCTCCAATATTAGTAAGTGCTACTTCTATATCTGTCATATTATCTCTTAATGATTCTTTTCTTTATTATAATCATGACAAGCTTTAACAAATTCCTTAAAAATATTCTGCATTATATCCTCTTCCATTATTTCAGGATGCCACTTTAGTCCTAAACAGAATTTCTTATTTTTTAATTCTACCGCTTCTACAAAACCATTTAAGTCATGTGCAACAATATCAAAGTGTTTAACATCACTATCTTTTATCATTACATTGTGTATACTATTGACACCAACTACCTTATTTTCTTCAAGTATTTTATATAATCTTGATTTTTCATCAATTATAATCTCATGCCTATAATTCCTGTCATATACATTGTGTGATTCATCCCTTTCCTTTTGAACAGTATCTCCTTGTGAAAATAAAATATTATTCAAACCACAACAAGTACCTAATAATGGTATATCATTTTCAATTGCATATTTTGCAACATATATTTCATGATTACCTGTTTGCCAGCCCCCTTGTAGAATAAATCCATCACACATATTTAAAACTTTATGAAAATTTTCTTTTTCACTATCTGTCATAATTTTATTGTAATCAATATTAGTTGGTAAAATTCCTATTGCTACAGCATTATTTTTAATAATTATCTTTCTAAAGTCATCTGTTAGTTTTTGTTTAGTCCACATTGATTTGCTATCATTAGCAGGCTTTGCTACAATTCCTATTATAGTCATCTTTCTAATCTCCCTTCATAGTTTTCTAAAAGTCGGTATGTACCAGTTAATATTGATTTTTCATATTTTCTTTATTCATTAATATCCAAAGGCAATTATCATGTCTAAATTATAATGGTCTATATTTCTTTTTACTTCTCTATTTCCTTCTTTTTGAACTAATAAGAATTTTTTATTAGTTCAAATATCTTGTAATTCACCATCTTTATAAATATTCTTAATGTGCATTGATATATTTTCTTGAGTTGTTTTATAAATTTCTGCTAGTTGATTTTGTGTAAGCCAAATATCTTCATCTGTAAATTTTACATTTACTTTAGTAATCCCATCTTTATCTTCATATATCATTATGTCATTACCTTTTTTATTCATAATTGCCTCCTACTTTATAATTCTAACTATATTTACTTATAAATTCTACAACATCATCTTCACTTACTTTAATTTTTTCTTTATCTTCATCAGTAATTTCTGTAAAGTATTTATCTATAATTTTATATTTTGAAATTGAATTTAATGGATACCCTGGATTTATTATATTTGATTTAGTATCAACCATATAAAAATTATCCTTACTCCAAGTATATGTATTTTCTTCGCCTTTTTCATTTACTATAGCAAGTCCATATATCCATTTACAGTTGATTCTACCATTATTTCCATATTGCTTAACTAAATTTATATAATGCTCTATCATTTCTTCATCTGTTAAGGTTTTTCCATTTACTCTTCTTACAAATAAACCTGGTTGCTTTTCTTCTGGTACATTTTCTAAATATAATGTATCATCCATACCTATAGTTGTCATACCACTTTTCTTATATCCTTCACGTGCTTTTATTAAAGCATTTTCTATTGCTGTTTTTCCATCTTCTTTATCTTCTAATTTTATATTTAGGTCTTTTAAATTTAAAACTTCTATGTTCTTTTTTAATAGTCCTTCACTAAATCTTTTTGATTTACTTTCATTACTTGTTGCAAATAATATTTGTTTCATTTTTTATCCTCCATACTATATGTATTCTACCAACTTATTATTTTACTGTTAAAATGATAGGTCTGTGATCAGATCCTTCTTTAAAGATATCTTTTTGCTTTATTATTTGATATTCATAATCGTTTTCTTTTAATTTTTCAACAAATGCAAAATCAACATTAACAGATTCATTTATACCATAGCCATGATATGAATTATCTACAATATTATCTTTTTTGTTTTTAGAAATAATAGAATAATTCTCCTTTTGTTTCAAAATTGTACGTGCTTCATTCATATGTGAAACCATATTCATATCTCCAATTACTAATTTATAATCAGCATTAGAATTGTCCATATAGGTTAATGATTTTACCATACCCTTTATAATTCCTTCTGCTGATTTATAATCTGTATGAACATTACCTATTAAATATGTTTTCTGTTTATATTCTAATTCAACAAATACAGTAGTTCTATAATCACTCATTCCATAATCAATAATTTGATTTTCAACAGTTTTATAGGTTTCATCTTTTCCATGTGGAATACAATGTACGTATTTAATTTCTATCTTATTATCATTTCTTATTCCAATTATATTGTATTGATATATTGTTCTAGTTCTCATTGGAAATTTTTGTGTAATAGTAAAATTATTTTCTTTACATATTTTATTTACTAACTCCATGTTATTTTCATTTACTTCTTGGAAACATAATACTTTTATCTCTTCATCCTGTAGTATTGTATTAATATTATGATATAAATTTTCTTGTCTTATTTCCCAATTTGGAGTTGGAAGTTCTACATCTTTTTTTCCATAAATATTATAACTTAAAATTTTCATATTTTTATCTCCTAACAATTGTAATAATATAAAATATCTCTTTTATTGTATTTTCATATACTATAACGTTCTATAATTGTTTTTATCTGCTCTTTCGTCTAGTTTTCTATCATATTGTTCATTTTTGTAAAACCAGTCTGTTTTTTTGTCTGTTGGATTTTTCATTCTGGTTCTATCTAGTAATATATCAAATAATACTAATATTGGAAGTGCTACTCCTATTAGTGCAAAGAACATTTCTGTATATGTTTGCATGCTTAGAGTTTCGTTGTTTATTATTTTCATAACATTTTCTATTAAACCTCTTCCAAAATACCATCCATATGCACCTAAATACACTATTGCTCCTAATAGTTTTCTTTTGAATATAAATGGTATGCATATTAATACTATAAATAATAGTGCTATTTCTACGTTTGCATCTATTGGTGAAACTACAAAGTCTATTCCCATGCTTCCTGTTACTGCTACGGCTACTCTAAATAGCCAATACATCATTACAAATATTGTTATTAGCCAACTGCTTAAATTTTTCATTCGATTTTATCTCCTTTTTCAATTTTTATGCCAAATACTGGCTTTGCCACCCTACGTGTTAAATTATTCGCTCCCAGTAAGTAATATATTTTATTTTTTCCATTTCGCCCTCCAAGCTCACGGGTATTCCCCCGCCTCAAAGGGCTGTCGGGACTTCATTACAAAAATAAAATATATTACTCACTTCGCGCTACTCTATAACTTAAATTAGTGTACTTTCCTACTATAAAATAAAAGTGGTTGGAATTTTTGTTCCAACCACCTACCGTTACTATTCTTCTTCATCATCTATAAAGTTAAATTCATCTTTGAATTTCTCTTTAAATAATTCAAATACTTGATTTAAAGTATGTTCATCATCTACACTTACATACGATTCTTCTTCTTCTGATTCTGTATCTTCTATTTTTAGTATTACTACTTCTCCTGAATCTTCTTCATCCTCTTCTACTGGTAAAAGAACTACATATTCTTCTCCTTCAAATTCTACAACGTCTAAAAATTCGAATGGAACTTCTTCTCCGTTTTCGTCATTTAATATTATGATGTTATTTAGTTCCTCTTCGCCATTCATCATTTCATTTTCATCCATTTTTTCTTTCTCCTTTCGTTTTACCTTTTTATAGGCTATATATAATAATTGTATCTCTACAATAATTATCAATTTAAATTTATTATTTGTTATTTTTTTGTTTGTATACTTTTTATTTACTATTCTTAATTTTGTTCATATATATTTCTAATATGTATACTGCTGATATGGTATCTACTATATTTTTCTTTTTCTTTTTGTTTACATCTAAAAAGTTCATGGTTTTGTGTGCTGCTACTGTTGTTAGCCTTTCGTCTATTTCTTCTATTGGTATTTTTGAAAATTTGCATTTTAATTTATGAATGAATTTATTTGTTACTTCTACCCTTTCTGCTTTTGTTCCATCCATATTTATAGGCATTCCTATTACTATTGTATCTATTTCATATTCATTAAATAACTCTTCTAGTCTTTTTAATACTATTTTATCATTTCCATTATGATGTATAGTTTCTAGTCCTTGGGCTGTTATTCCTAAAGCGTCTGTAATAGCTATTCCTACTCTGCTATCTCCATAATCTATTCCTAGTTTTCGCAACTTAGTATTTCTCCTAATTCTTTATATATTAATATAATTTTTAACCATTTTTTCTAATAACTCGTCTCTTTCTATTTGTCTTATTAATGTTCTTGCTCCATTGTGACTTGTTATATATGTTGGATCTCCTGATAATATATATCCAACTATTTGATTTATTGGGTTATATCCCTTTTCTTGTAAAGCTTCATATACTTTTCTTAATATTTCTTTGCTGTCTAAACCTTCTTCTTTTGGCATTCTAAAGCACATTGTTTCATCATTTGCCATTATAATACCTTTCCTTTCTTGATTATTAAATTATTTTTTAAATATAATTTATATCACTTTCTTCTTCTGGTGCTAAATTTAAGTATTCTTCTAGTTTCTTTGTTGTTCCTTCTATTGCTGTTCCTTTATAGTAATTTGTAAGTACTACATTTATTTTTGGGCTAATTTCTAATGGTTCTTCATCTTCATAGTAATCTTGCTCATTTTGAGTTATTACTAAACTTTCTAGTCCATTTTTTATTGTTTGCATAAATTCAGAAACTCCTTCTAGTTCTACTCCTGAAAATGCTATTACAAATTTAGGTCCCATATATCTTACAAATATATAATCTGCTGAAATGTTTTTCTTTACTAGTTCACTTACTTTTGTTATAACATCGTTTCCTGTATGTCTTCCTAAGTTTTCGTTAATATCTACTATATTTTTTATTTCAAACATACATATTGTTGATGTTGTGAATTGGTCTATTTTTCTTTTTCCTTCACTATATAAATATTCTTCAGATTTTAAACCTGTAAATAAGTCATCTCTAACTATATTTTCTACTATGCTTTGACTTTCTATTGTTTTTATTACTGAAATTATATTATTTTTTACTACTTCTAATACTGTTGTATCTATTTTATCAAAGTCATGTGGAATTCCACTTTCTATTATCCAATACCCTATATAGACATTATCTATATATAGTGGGAAGAACATTGCAGATTTTGCTCTTCCAAATTCCATTTTTTGATATGGAAGTCTTTCTCCTTCTTTTTCTACTGTTATATATTTAGGAGTTGCTGTTTCTATTGCTTCCTTAAATATTTCTTCAGAATGTAAATTCTTTAATGTATCCCAATGCTTAACGTCTACGTTTGTTGCTTTTATTGCATATTCTGCGCCATTGTATACTACAATTGTTGAATACTTTATATCATATTTTTCTATTAGTATTTCATTTATTTTTCTTATTTTATCATCTGCTGATTTTTCGTCGCTTATAGTATTCATAAATTCTTGTAATACATTTAAACTTACTACTTTTTGATTTAAGTTATTATATTTATTTATTTTTTTGTTTATAAGCATATTATATATCATTAATAACATTATGATTGCTACTAATAATATAATTACAAGGATTATCAATTTTAGCACCTCCTACTTAGTTAATTTATTTTTTATACTTTATTTATTTTTCATTTTATTTAAAATATTGTTCATATCATTTGAAAAGTTACTTGCACCTGAATATTGGTTATATTTTGAAGTGTTTGATAATAGTGGATATACCATATTACCTAATTTTTTCAAACTATTCATAAAATCTTTTGAGTAACCATTTGTAGTTATGTTACAATTTATTAAGCCTTCTAAATATTTTGTATATGTTTGCATTTCAAATGGAACTACTGTATATTTTATATTTTCCCTATTAAATAATTCTGTCATAAATGACATTGATGGGTCATTATAAAATGCCATTCCTGCTATTATTGTTTTTTCTGTAGCACTTCTTACTTTTACATATTTATTAATAACTACTCTTAGTTTGTTTTGGTCTAATACATTTTTTGCTTTTAAGTCTCTTAAATATGCTGTAAGTGGTTGTATTGTAAGTACATCCATACTTTGTACTAAGTATATTTCTTGACTTTTATTTATATATCCTAATTCTGTTTTGAAGTCACAGTCTAATAATATTAATGAGTATTTTTGTACTAGTGTACTTAGTATTTTTTCATAATTTTCTATACCATTATTTTCTCCTGGTAATGAAGTATATACGTCTAAATTTTTATTAACTTCTACTCCTTCTGCTATTCCTTCTAGTAATTTGCTTGTACAATTTATTGCTTTTGTTCTTAAAGTTTCTTCATTTTTAGTGTATATATAGTATGAATTTCTATTTTTAGTTAAATCTAGTATTGCTGTTTTTATTCCTTGGCTTGAAAGTATTTCTGCTATATTATTTATTAAGAAAGATGTTCCATTTTTTGATGTTCCTACAAATGCTACTATTTTCTTATCTGAAGTTAATAGTTTATCTAACTCAAAATCTTGTGAAGTTTCTATATTAGCTATATTATTTTCTTTTACTTCTTCGTAATCTGACATAAAACCATATTTTGGTTCTTCTATTGTTTCTTCTTCAAAATCTGATAATAAGTCATTTTCAAATAATGTATTATTTTCTTGTGCTCTATTTGATTCATATGATGTATATGTTTCTGGTTCATCAAATCCTGGTAATAAAACTTCGTCTTCTTCAAAACCTGGCAATAATATTTCTTCCTCAAAACCTGGTAATATATCTTTTTGGGTATTTTCCCTTAAAGTATTTTTACTATATATTCCTCTTTTTGCTGGCACTTCATCTTCTTCTGGGCTTTCTATTTTTCTAGGTCTTCCTCTTTTTTTCTTAACCTGTTCTTGTACATTTACTTCTTCCATTTGAACTTTTCTAGGTCTTCCTCTTCCTTTTTTTACTGGCTCTACTTCTGGCATATTTAATTTAGTTTCTGCATTAGTTTTAGAAGTACCTTGTTTTGATACTTTTTTCACATTACTTGTAGAAACTGCTGTTGGTATTACTACTGGTCTACTTAATTTATTAACTTTTGTATCACCTATTGATTCTATTTTTATTCCATTATCTACAATTGCTTGATTTGTATTTCTTGGTTTACTTGTTTTTGGGTTTATTTGTGTTGAGCCATATGGTTGTTGTTTTCTTAGTTTTGCACTTTCACCTGCAAAAGTTGCTAATTGTTGATATTTAGGGCTATTTGCTTCTAATACTGCTTTAACTCCTAATGGTAAAAATTTTATAATTACTTTTAGTTGTTCATCTGTATATTGGCTTGCTATACTATTAAAACTTTCAACATATTTATCTTCATTTTTACCCAATCTTTTATAATGTGTTAATATATTTTGTATTTCTACTTCACTAACATCTTCTACTGCTTCTGCTTTATAGTCTACATCTCCTGAGTCTATTTTATAATATATTTTAGCTTCTTTTTTTGAACGTGGTTTGTTAATTAATTTGCATACTTCTTCTATGCTTCTATCTTGTCCAATTAAAGTGCTATAAACTCCAATTCCAAATAATTTGTTTAGAATTTGCTCTCCTTTAGTACGCCTATCTGTAGCTATTAATATTATTGGAATATCTTCTCCTAAATTTGTTACAGCTTCATCTGATATACTGTCTAATTTTTCAAATATGAAATTATCTATTGTTTCATAATTTTTGTTTGCAAATGGCTCTAAATCTTCACTTATTACTATTCTATCATAGCTTTTATCTTTTTGTAATTCTTTTAATATTGCATTAAAGTAATAAACGTTTTTGCCTAGTATAATTTCCTTATACATTGATTGATATTTCTTTTTTATTGTTTCGGAAATATTTTCATTACTTACAGCAAATAAAACTTTCATTTGTTAACCCCTCCAACCTTTTACTACAATTGCGAATATTAGTGGCAATACTTGTGCTATTACAAATATTGTTATTACTGATATCATAATTGCAAAACCTTTATCTCTTGTGTCTAATTTTCTTATTCCTAATACATATTGATATATAGCGCTCAATGCTATTCCTAAAAAGCAAAATGGTATACTATATATTTGTATTCTATTTAATGCATATGCTGTTAAACCATAACTGTCTGATCCGTATGCTTCTTTATAGTCTTCTAATGTTTTTTTCTCTTTATCTTTAAAATCTACTATTTTACTTACTGCTGTTTCGTTTTTATTTGTTTCTTTATTACTTATTTTTTCTCCATTATTTGCAAAAACCATTGTACTACAAGCAACAGTTATAAAAATAGCAATAATGGCTAATGTTTTCTTCATTTACGGATAGCCCCTTTCTAAGTATTTTTCTTTATATAATATTACACATATAATAATATAATAAATTCTAGAAAATAGCAAGAAAAAATGGATATTTTTTCAAAAAATATCCATTTTTTTAATCTTCCATTTCTTTTGCTAATTTTCCTATTGCTTTTGTTTCTATTCTTGATACATAAGAACGTGAAATTCCGGAGCATTTCTGCTATTTGATTTTGTGTTTTTGGTTTTCTTCCATCTAATCCAAAACGTAATTCTATTATTAATTTTTCTCTATCTTTTAAAACATCTTTTATTTTTTCATATAATTTTTTTATTTTTATTTTTAAGTCAACTTCATCTTCTATATTTCTATCATTATTCTCTAAAACATCTTGAAGTGTTATTGTATTATCATCTTTGTCTTTTCCTATTGGGTCTTCTAATGATACCTCTGCATTTGTTTTTTTACTACTTCTAAAATACATTAATACTTCATTTTCTATACAACGTGATACATATGTTGATAGCTTTACATTCTTGTCTAATTTAAAACTATTTATTCCTTTTATTAGACCAATAGTTCCTATTGATATTAAGTCATCCTGTTCTACGTTAGTATTTGCATATTTTTTACAAACATGTGCTACTAACCTTAAGTTTTTTTCTATTAGTATATTTCGTGCTTCTTCATCCCCCTCACCGCATTTTTTCTAAATACATTTTCTCTTCTTCTGCAGATAATGGCTCTGGGAATAAATTGTTACTAGAAATATAGCCTACAACAAATACCGCTGAGCTTAAAAAAGCTAAAAAGCCTGATATAGAAAGAGTTAGCATCATATATGTACCTCCAAATTTTCTTCATACCAAATTATATGCTAGAAATTTTCTATTGTGCCTATCCTATCTGGTATTTTTTTGTTGACTTATGTGAAGTTTTATGATAATATAATGGCGTAATAGAAACTATAAACCAAATCTTAATAATTTAAGGAGGTAATATTATGTGGGAGTATTTTGAAAAAAATATTTGTAGTGATAATATTGTAGCTCAATTTACTAATAAACAGGGTTTCCCAATTTTATATGTTTATGAGTCTAGAACTCATTATATTACAGAGCCTTGTGCTCATTATGGTTATGATTTTATTAAACCTATAGCAATTAGTTATAGTTCAACACATGATGAAGAAGCTGAAAAAAAACTTTCATCAGATCACGATGTATTAGTTAATCGTCTTAAGGTCGCATGTAAACTTATTGAAGAAAACTATAATGAACAGATATCTCACATACGTTCAATGATAGGATAATATCTATGTAATTAAAAAGAAAGCTTTGGATGCATTCAAAGTTTTCTTTTTTAATTACATTTTACTATTCAATTCCTTTATTTTCTTATTAATATTGTCTATTTCAAACCCTGTTACTTCATTATCATTAACATTATATTTTTTCTTTACTGCTATAATTTCTTCTACACTTTCATTTATTCTATTTATATCAATTTTTCCTTTTTCAACTTTTTTAGAGCTACTTTTTATTATTTTTTCTATATTTTTATATTTTGTTCCTATCATAATCATATTATTTCCAGAATTAATTGCAAGTGTTACTGCTCTTTTTAATGAATATCTTAATCTAACTGCTAACATTTTTAGATCATCTGTAATTATTAACCCTTTAAATTTCAACTTTTCTACTATATATTCTTGAATCATCTTTTTGGATAATGATGCTGGATATTTTCCATCTATATCTTTTGCTAAAATATGGCCAACCATTATAGCTTCTGCACCATTTTGTATAGCATTTTTAAATGGCTCCATATCTTCACTTTCTAATTTTTCTTTACTTTTTTTAATAACTGGTAGCATCATATGTGAGTCTTGCTTTGCTGCACCATGGCCTGGAAAATGTTTTATTACTGGAATTACTCCTCCTTTCGATAATTCTTTCATAAATTCTATACCATATTTAGAAACATCTTCTTTATTTTCGCCATAACATCTATCTCCTATTGCATGCCCTTCTTTGAAATTCTTTATGTCTAATACTGGTGCATAATTCATAGTTATACCTGTTTTTGTTAGCATTTCTGAAACTATTTTTGCACTTTCTTTTACTGTTTCTATATTGCCTGTACTTGATAATTTGCTTGCACTTTTTATATTTAAAATTTCAGAAGGCATTCTATTCACTCTTCCGCCTTCTTGGTCTATGCTAATAAAAAGCGGTATTTCATTTTCTGTATTTATTTCTTTTAGTTTGTTTATAAGCTTTAACATTTCTTGATAATTGTCGTAGTTTTTTCTATATAATATAATTCCACCTATATTATATTTTTGTATAATATTTATTGTTTCTTCAGTAATTTGTTTTTCTTGTAATTCAATTATTAACATTTGTCCTATCTTTTGTTCAATTGTTAAATTTTCTACTTTCATTTTTTTCCTCTAACTTTTTTATATTCTTGTTTTTTATTTTATTCTATCACAACAAATTTTTTCATACAATATTTATAGTAAAAATTTAAACTTTTAATGGAGGTACTATGAAATTTGTTATAGATGTATTAAAAGGTATTGGTTTGGGTGCAGGTTGTATACTTCCTGGCATAAGTAGTGGTGTTTTGTGTGTAGTATTTGGAATTTATGATAAACTTGTTAACAGTATTATTAATATTTTTAAAGATTTTAAGAAAAACTTTCTTTTTCTATTTCCTATATTTATTGGAATTGGTGTTGGTGTACTTTTATTTGGAAATATTTTAAGATATCTTTTTTCTAGTTATGAAAATATTATCAAATGTATTTTTGCTGGTTTAATTTTAGGTTCTATACCAACATTAATAAAAAACGAATGTAAAGAATATCATTTTAAGCTTCATTATTTAATTTATAGTATTATTACTTTGCTTTTTTCTATATTATTAATATACATAGAATACACTTTTAATACTTTCTCTTCTTTTAATATTAATTTTTTATATTTATTTATAAGCGGTTTTCTAATGTCTATAGGTGTTGTATTCCCCGGAGTAAGTAGCACAGTTATACTTATGTGCCTTGGTGTTTATCCTTTATATTTAGAAGCTGTATCCTTATTAAATTTTAGTGTTTTATTACCTATGGGATTAGGTTTGTTTTTGGGATGTATAATTTTCTTAAATATTATAAATTTCTTTATGAATAAATTTTCTTCTCAAACTATGTATTCTATAATAGGGTTTGTTATTGGTTCTATATTTATTTTATTAACTAATAATTTTTCTTTTTTAAATATATTATTCTTATTTTTAGGTTTCGTTCTAAGTTTATTTTTAAGTAAAATTGGTAAATAATAGTGTTATATATTTATTAAACAAAAAATAGAGAATATTCTACCTTTATAATAGTAAAATATTCTCTGTTTTTATAAATTATAATATTATTTATATTATCTTTCATCATCTCTTTGGCTTTTTTCATTTTCTAATTTACTTTTATTATTACCAAATTTTACTCCTTCAGGATCATTTTATTCTTTATAAAACATTATATAATGAGCTGTAGCTTGTGGATTTATATCATAATAATATCTACAAAGTTTTCTAAATGTTAAAAGTGTTTCGTCATTCTCATAGAAAGACAATATATCAAGCATTTCATCTAATTTTCTCTCAATATACATTTCATTTTTTATTCTATTGTTTATAATTCCATCTATTTCCATTTTTACAACTTGATATTGTTGTTCTTGTAACTTTATAAGTTCTCTACACATTTCAAATATTTTTTCTTCTTCCATTGCATTCTCCTAATCTTATTTAATTATATATCCTAATTCACTATGAATTTCTTTATGGCAGTTTGAACAAACTAAAATACATTTTTGTGCTTCCAATTTATACTCTTTCCATGACATAGTATTTCCTGAACCTAATTTGAACTCTTTCTCACTTGGATTTTTATGATGAAACTCTAAGGCATCTATACATTTATTATATCCACATATACTACATTTTCCACCTAATAGCTTTATTGCTTGCAATTTCATACTTCTTCTTAATATAGTTTTTTGATGCTTCCTTGTTTCGTTATCTAATCTTGTAGAATCACCACTACATTTATAGCAGTATATTCTACTTAAAGATTTTGTATCAAATTTTTTGTTACAGATTTCACATATCTTTATCATTTTTTCACATCCTTGTATTGATATATTATAACTTATATCAAACAAGAAAAAAAGCGAACAAGCAAAAAAATTACATTATTCACCATTCACTATTCATTATTCACTAAAAAACCTTCACGAATGTGAAGGTTTTTTCTAATGGCTCCCCTTGTTGGACTCGAACCAACGACCTATCGGTTACTGCACCACATTAACTTTCGTTAACATTATGATTTTTTATCATAATTTGTAGTCTGGACTTTCTCTTTACCATATCTTGTTTGACTTAGGTAGGTGGTGTAAAGTCTCTACACATAGCTTTCGCCTTGCTCGGTATTGTCGTGTAATTAGTATTACTTACGAGTTTCACCGACTTAGCCACCTTTTTCATCTATAAGTTTCCTTATAGAGCTGCTAACATTTTAATCTCGAGAGTAAATCTTTCGATTTGCTTTACAGCCGAGCGCTCTACCAACTGAGCTAAAAGGGAATATATAAACCTGGCGACAACCTATTTTCTCAGCAGGGTAACCCACAAATATCGTCGGCA
>CAPNDH010000002.1:0-53886 GCA_948664205.1 uncultured Clostridia bacterium
AAATTTTGAAAGAGTTTTATAAAAATTTATTTGAAAATTATTTATCTTTACGGAATATTTATTTTCTTTATTTCCTGTTTGTTCATTTTTTACTTGTTTTAATTGTATTTTTTCTTTTTGACTATACCATACTTTTGCCTTTACATCGCCATTTGCATGCACATATCTTATTCCTGTATATTTACCTTCAAGCCATCCACCAACTAATATAGTACCTTCTTTTATTGTATCACCTTCTTTTACTAGGGGAGTACCATTTAAAGCATTTACCTTTACAATAACTCCGTGGTTTTGTTGAAACTATATTACAGTAATCCTCTTCATTTATAATATCAGGTTTTTTATCTGCTTCTACTATTTTAACAATAGCATTTGTACCTTTTAATTCTATTCCAATCCATGCCAAGTCATTTCTTTCTAGGCGCATTTTACTTATAATTTGTTTTGCATTAATTTTTCCTTTAAACTTACCAATTTTCAAGCCTTCTTGCTCTAAGCTTCTAACTATCTCTTCTTTTGAAATATTTACATTTCCACTAACATCAATATTCCAAATAAAGTTTGACAAAGAAATAATCGAAGCAGTAAGAATAAACAGAAAAAAGAAAAATATCTTTCTTTTTTTATACTTATTAAATATAAAAGGAAGTCCCTTTTTATTTTTTATTTTTACTCTACATTTAGAATTTTTAGCTATTTTTCTTACTTTTCTAAAATTATTAATTCCTATATTACAATTCACTAATGTAGATTTTGTCCTTTTAATGTTCCATAAAAATATGTTTTTTGCTATACATGTATTTATAAATTTCTCAACAAAATAGCCCTCTATTTCAATATTTAAGTATCCTAATATATAGTTTAAAAATATTTTTACGTACAAACTTATCCCTCCTCCAAAATTCGCAGAATTTTGTACTATTCATTATTCACTATTCACTATTCATTTAAGCCTTTTCTCCAAAGATTGGACGAGCTATGAGTCAAAAGGGACACCCCTAACATAACTAGCTTGGCTGTATATATTTTTCAATAGTATAAATATTTTTTATAAAAAACACTTTTATATTTGCTATATTTTTCTATTTCCCTTTTGGCAAGCTATTCTTCTATAGTTTCAAAATCTATTGTTTCTATCTTTCCTGTAATCATTAAATCATCTGATGTCATTTCATTTAGTTTTAAGTTGAAACCATTTATATTTATAATTCCAGAATATGTACTTATTCGTATGAAGAACTCTTGATATTCCAAAATACCTTTATAGTTTTCTATTAACATTTCATTAAAGCTTACTATTGTTATTTTAGGATCTGTTGATGATAGCTCTGTTGGAATTTCTAGTAATCTTTCAAATTTATTTTGAACTCGTTCTTTTCGTTTCTTTTTCATAACTAATATTTACCTTTCTCATAGTTATTTCTTATTTATTTTTCTAAGGGGGGGGTGTCCCCTTTGACTCAAGTGAGTCAAAAAAGGCCGTCCCTTTTGACTCACTTTTCGAAATTGTCTAGTGTTTGGAACTCGTAGCCCATATTTTTTATTTCTTTTATACAGTGATCTAGCACGTTTGTGTTGTCTTTTGAGTTTCCGTGTAGTAGTATTACTGCTCCGTTGTGGATGTTTTCTAATATTTTCTTTTTGGCGTATTCTTCTCTTCCTTGTTTGTTTTCATCCCAATCATCATATGCGAAACTCCACATTACTGTTGTATAGCCTAATGTATTACAGTAATTTACACTTGACTCACTGTATTCTCCTTTTGGAGGTCTTATGTATTTCATTTCATATCCGAATTTATCATAAATTGTTGTATGTAATTTCATTACTTCTTCTTTTATTTGTTCATTGTTTAAACTTGGCATACTTTTGTGGTTTACTGTATGATTTCCTATTGTATGACCATCATCTATCATTTTTTGTACTAAATCAGAACTTGTATTTACATAGTGTGCTGTTATGAAGAAACATGCTTTTACTTCGTTTTGTTTTAATGTTTCTAATATTTTTTCAGTGTATCCTGCTTCATACCCTTCATCAAATGTTAAATATACTTTTTTTGATTCCTTATTTCCCATTGCTATTCCTTTTGCTTCATCTATTATTCTTTTATTTAAAGAACCTAAATCTGGTTGTTCATGATTATCGTTTCTTTTTATTCCCCATTCTATCTTTTTATTGCTTAAGCTAGCTACATTCGCACTTGTTGGCATTATACCTTTATTATTTTTTAATTCTATTATAGTGATTCCAATTACAAATATAATAACTGTTATAAATATTTTTTTTGTATTATTCATTATTACCTCCTAATATTTATATTGGTTCATTGTTTAATAATATGTGTATGTTTTTTGTATTATTCATATTTTATATGTATTGTAATTAATATCTATGTCTTAATTATAATTTTTTATATGTTTTATTATTTGTATTAATTTATATTTGAATATTTTCTACTTTTTGGTTTGCTAGTGCAATAATATATTTTAACTAGTATGTTAATTTTTCGTTTTTTCTGTTTGATTTTTTCTTGTTTTTAGTATATTTCTGCACTTTTCGACATTTTTACGTTTTTTAACCTATTTTTCTATTGACATTATATAATTTTTGGTTTATGATTGGAATTAATTGGAAATAATGCCTTATGCTTTTCTTTTGCTTGGCATTTATTTTTTCAATTTACACGGAGGATAAAGATATGTTAAGTTTTGTATTATGTGATGATAATCAGTCTATTTTAGATAGGTTATCTAAAATTTTGGATTCTATATTTATAGAAAATAATATTAGTGCAGAAATAACATTTACTGCTAAGAAGCCAGAAGAACTTTTAAGTTATATTAAATCAAATACTGTAGATGTTTTATTTTTAGATATTGACTTGAAATCGAATATTTCTGGAATTGACTTAGCTACTAAAATAAGGAAATTTAATAAAGATGTTTATATAATTTTTACCAGTGCTCATTTAGAATATATCTTAATTGCCTATAAATGTAAAACTTTTGATTTTATTCCAAAACCTATTTCAAAAGAACGTGTAGAAGAAACCATAATTAGACTTATGGAAGATATTAATAATGAAAAAACTCCTATTTCTTTTATTCGTATTGATAATAAAAATACGATAATAAATCAAGATAGTGTAAACTTTATAAAAAAAGAAGGAATGAAGTTACTCTTTTACACAGATACAAGAGTCTATGAAACTTATAATTCTTTTAACAAAATATCTAACGAATTACCTAAAAACTTTATCAGATGTCATAAATCTTATATTGCTAATGTTAATAAAATTAGCAATGTAAATTCCAATAGCAATTTAATTCTTTTTAATACAAAGAATAATTGTAACGAAATTAAATGTAATATTGGACCAAAATATAAAAATAATTTAATGGAGGTTTTAAAAAATGGAAATTTTTCAAACAATTTGGACGGCTTTAACAACAGAAAACGAAATGTTAACTAATATTATAGGAGTACCTTCTGCATATTTAGAAGGATTTTTATATATGCTTCTTTTCACTACATTACTAAATATAGAAGCTACTAAAAAGCAAAAATTTATATATGTTATTGTAGTCTCAACTTTAAGTATTATAAATAGATTTATTATACCTGATCCAATAATTTCATATGTAAATATATTTATGGTTATAATTTCTGTTATGCTTATCTTTAAAACCAATATATTTAAAGCAATAATAGCTTTATTTTTCCCTATGATTGTTGCAGCATTAATAGAATCTATTTTTACAAAACTTTATTATCACACTCTTCAAATAGACTACTTAATTGGTGCTAAAATTCCCTTACATAGGCTAATTGGTTCTTTAACTGTATATCTTTGCTTATTTATTATTTATTTGTTACTAAAATTATTTAAGTTGAATATTGGTAAATTACAAATTTTAAACAAAAAGAAACGATACTTATTTGTTTTTAGTACTTTATTTGGTTTTTTATTGATTGGTTTACAATTTTATTTAATAACTTTTTATGTTTCATATTTGCCATTTTTCGTTACATTATTAGATGTTTTAGCATTAATTGTATATTTTTCTATTAATATATATACAATTTTTACAGTTTCTGAATTAGAAGATACTACTACAAACTTAGAAGAAGCTCAGCTATATAATAAAACATTACAAATACTTCATGATAATGTTAGAGGTTTTAAACATGACTTTTGGAATATAGTTCAAGGCCTTGGTGGATATATTGATAAAAATGATATGGAAGGTTTAAAACAATATTATTCAAAATTGGTTGAGGATTGCCAACAAGTAAATAACTTAACAGCTTTAAGCCCAAGTGTTGTTAATAATCCTGCTGTTTACAATGTTTTAGCAAACAAATATCATATGGCTGATGAGCTTGGTATAAAAATAAATTTAGAAGTATTTATGGATTTGAATGAATTAAGTATAAATTCTTATGAACTTACAAGAATAATTGGTATACTTATGAATAATGCGATTGAAGCTTCTAAAGAATGTGAAGAAAAAATTATTAATGTTACTTTTAGAAAAGATAAAAATAAACATATGCAACTTGTTATTGTTGAAAACACATATAAAGATAAAAATATTGATACAGAAAAAATATACGAAAAAGGATATTCTACTAAAGAAGGAAATACTGGACTTGGTTTATGGGAAATAAGACAAATTATGAAAAAACATAACAATTTAAATTTATACACTACTAAAACAGAAGAACTTTTCTCACAACAGTTTGAAATATATTATTAAAAAGTTAAACAAGATAGTTTAGGCTATCTTGTTTTTCTTTAAATATATAATTAATCTTTTTTTATTAAAGATGCAGGCATTTTTGGTTGGTGCCAACACCCGATTATCCAACAAGCTGTATTTGTAGATTTAGCATATTTCTCTGCTATTTTTGCTAATAATTTTATCATAACAATTTCCTCCTTAGTTTAATTTTTAATATATTAAAATATTGCCGGCCAATATTTTATTATCTTAAATTGTAACATCTTGTGCTTTTAAATATTCCTCATAACCATATTTGTTCTTAGTTAATATGTAGGCTATCCTTGTTATAGAAATAGTTTGTATTGTAGTTCCAAATATTAGTATATTTGAAATTATACTATTTGGTATAAATATTGCTCCTAACATATTTATACTTAAAAAAACATAAGATAATATCTTTTTTGTTTTTCTTTCTTTTTTAGTCAATATTGGTAAGTTTTCTGTATCCGCTGGGGCATATATACTCACTAATATTATTCCAATTACCCAAATAGATATAATAGTAATTATTTTTACTACTTCATTTGGAAATGTATATTTTGTACTTAATATTGCATTTCCACAATAAACTACATTTGTGCAAATAAAACATCCTAAATGTGTTTTTAAATGAAATCCTCCGCTACACACTTTATAAGGTAATATTAAGAAAAATGCTAATAGTGTTTGCCACCATAAACCTAAAATAAATCCTAATCCAAACATTAAAAATATTTTAGGCACTTCACCTACAATTAGTTGTACTCCATATAATATCACTTCTGCTCTTTCATCATCTATTTCTGGCATTTTTTTTCTTATTTTATTTGTTAAATATTCACAAAATTTATCTATCATTTGCTCATCTCGTTTCTATTTACTTTCTGTTATAATAATATCTTCTTTTTTCTCATATTTATTTTTTATTTACAACATATAAAAAAACATATATGAAAATACAAATTTATATTTTCATATATGTTTTTTACAGTTTTATAAAATATACATAATTAAATTTCTGTTATTCCCTCTAATATTTTCCACGTTCTATTTATTTCTGGCAATATTTTAAATGTCATTTGTTCTTTAGTAATTGGATGCAAAAATTTAAGTTCATATGCCCACAAAGCTATTTGCTTTCCATGTCCTCTTCCACCATACTTTTGATCTCCATATATACTATGGCTTCTACTAGACAATTGTACTCTTATTTGGTGATGCCTTCCTGTATGTAAATCTATTTTTAACACAGATAAATCTATTTCTCTATTATATTTTAATACTTCATACTCTAAACTAGCTAATTTTGAATTTTTAGTTCCTTCTTTTACAACTTTACTCATATTAGCTTTTTCATTTTTCAAAAGATAATCTTCTAGTATTCCTTTTTGCTCTTCCATTTTTCCATTTACAACTACCAGATATTTCTTTTTAAAATCTTTAACTCTTACTTGTTCACTGAGCCTTGCTGCTGCTTTTGAAGTTTTTGCAAATACCATTACTCCCCCAACTGGTCTATCTAATCTGTGAACTAACCCTAAGTATACATCTCCAGGTTTATTATATTTTTCTTTTATATATTGTTTTATTACGGTAAGCATATCAATATCACCTGTTTTATCTCCCTGAGATGGAATATTTACAGGCTTTTCTACTACTATTATATGGTTGTCTTCATAAATTATATTTAATTTTTTCATTCTATTTCTCCATTAATATGATGCAAAAGGGACAGATGACGCTATTTACAAACGTCCCCAATGAGTCATTAATTATTTTCCCAACGTGCAAATATTCCGCATGGTAATATTAGTTTTGAATTTGTCATTGGAAGTCCTACTTCTCCGCTTGTTACTTTTCCATTATATTTTTTTGTTACATTTAGGTTTAATATGTTTTCTAATACTGTACTTGATATTCCTGTTGTGTATGAATTTATTAAGAAAAATAATGGGTTATCTGATAAGACTTTAGAACAAAGCTCTACTAAGTCACATATGTTTTCTTCAAACTTCCATACTTCGCCATTTGTTCCTCTTCCATATGATGGTGGATCCATTATTATTGCATCATATTTATTTTCTCTTCTTATTTCTCTATTTACAAATTTTACTACATCATCTACTATGTATCTTACTGGTCTATCTTGCAGACCTGAAGAAGCTATATTTTCTTTTGCCCAAGCTACCATTCCTTTTGAGCTATCTACATGGCATACGCTTGCTCCTGCATAGCTACAAGCTACTGTTGCTCCACCTGTATATGCAAATAAATTTAATACTTTTATTTCTCTATTTGATTTTTTTATTTTTTCTATCATCCAATCCCAGTTTACGGCTTGTTCTGGAAATAGACCTGTGTGCTTGAATCCCATTGGTTTTATATTGAATGTTAAGTTTTTATAATTTACTTGCCAGTTGTTAGGTACTTTCTTTTTATATTCCCAACTTCCTCCACCTGTACTACTTCTATTATATTTCGCATTTATCTCTCTCCATTTATTAGGAAAACTTTTACTTTTCCATATTATTTGTGGGTCTGGCCTTACTAATATAATATCTTTCCATCTTTCTAGCTTTTCTCCATTTGCCATATCTATTATTTCATAATCTTTCCAATTATTTGCTATTATCATATTCTTCTCCTTCTATTTTTCTGTTTATTATTATAACAAAATATTGCTTATAATTCAACATATATATTCAAAGACAAACAACAGACTAGTTATATTCCTAATCTGTTGTTTTGTTTCTAGTTTAAAAAGATAATATCTCTGAACTATTATTATAATTATATATATTTTAAATTTCATCGCTTTCATTCTACTTAATATAAAGTATTACACGATATCCTACATTAAAAGCAGTTTCGCCCGCTTTTATAAAATCACGGAAACATGTAGGGTTAGTAGTACTATTGTTTGAAAAACTACCACCTCGAAGCACATGGTATAGTGTTGTGGTATTACCTCCCAAAAATGATATTTCTTCTGTAATTTCCCATAAATTACCTGCTATATCAAATATATGATATTTTTCTGTTTGATCACTTGCTCCCGTTGTTAGTAAATCTCCATATGTTCTATCACTGCTATAATTTGATGTTATTCCTGTTGTTATAGCTTCGAATGGTTTAAGCGTCCATGCATTTGAATTTGTTTTGTTATAATCTGCTATTGCTAATCTACCATTATATGATAATGTTGTATTTCTATAGTTTCCCCAATTATTTGAATTTGTTAAATCACTTGCATTTATAGCTTTTTTGGACACCATTTTATTTAATATTACATCCCATTGTGTACCTGTTATTAAACCACTACTTACATAATTGTTGTTGTACATACTTTCTGCATTTTTCTTTGAATTATCCCAATCTATAAACATCCATGGTACAACACCTGCTTTACTTTGTGGAATACCTTCTTTATTATATATTTGATTTTGTGTATTACTACTTTTTTGATTTGTTGTAAATTCTGAAATTGTTTCTGCTAAACCTGCTTCATATCTTGCTACATAAAATCCACCATATTTTTCTATTTGTGTTAATTCTGATTTTGGTGTTGTTTTATCCCACCATGCGTTTCCTAATGTTGAATTTGTTTGTGTAGTTCCATTCCAAACATTACATTTTTTATATTCACTTGTAGAACATGGTATCCATACAAATTGATTACCTTTTAAATTTGTTGTATATTCATATGTTGTTTTGTCTTTTCCTTTTTCATATGCATCATCTGGACTATCTGATATAATTACACCATCGTCTAGTGTTCCGCCTACATAGTAGAAGCCTTTAGGTACTGGAACAGTATCTCCGTTTCCTACTGATACTGCATATACTGTTGCTACTTTGATCAAATTTTTTACTTCTTGTCCATTTTTAGTGTTTGTATATGTTACTGTTTCTTTTCCCCATCCATCTTTTAGGGCTACTTCTTTTCCTATTTCTTGTGGATTTTCTTTTGTATTTTCTGGAAGATTTTCTATTCCTAATTGTTTATATAATTCATTTAATTCTCTTTGTTCTCGCTCTTCTGCAGTTAAGTATTTATCTCTTGTCTGTTTTGCTCTTCTAAATATTCCATTTTCGCCTAAGCTTAAGTTTACTGCCACTCCTGCTAGAATAATTAGTATTATTATTGTTACTACTAATGAAATTAATGTTATTCCATGATTAGAGATAATCCTTTCCTCTACATTGTTTTTATTTAAACAATTTTTCTGACTAATGAATGAGCACTGCTCGCACCTACAATTATTTATTCTTTTATTATATTTTAATTTTTCATTCACTATATGTTTTCTCCTTTGTTTTTCAATTATTATAACCTTTCTTGATAAAATCATTATAAATCAACTATAGGGTATTTGTAAATACATTATTTATAAATAATATGATTTACTAGCAAAGCTTTTTTTTAAATATAAAGATGTAAATTACTTTTAAATTAGTTTAAAAAGACGAAAAAACATTAAGTCTTTCCATCTTTTTATATACATTTTATAACGTTATTAATAAATTTATAAAATTTGATACCATATATAAGTCAATAACAATTAATGCTGTCGTTACAAATAAAATATTTATAATAAATTTATTGTTCTTATATATATGTATTAATCTCTTTATTGCTTTCCTTTCTTTAAAATTAATCTTTCTTCCATACTGTACATTTAAAATAATATCTTTTGTATATTCCATAAAAAATCCCCCTAAAATTTATTCTTATTAAATATATATTCCTATATATTCAAATTTATGAAATAAATCGTATACAAAATTATTTTATAATTTTACATTATTTAGCAATTATATTATATTTTATAGAATTTACCCCATACCCAAAATATAATTGACAAATTTCGACTTTTAGCATATTATGAATTTAGAATTTTATATATGAAAGGTGATTAATATGTTAAAAGAATTTAAAGAATTTGCTACAAAGGGAAATATTATGGATATGGCTATTGGTGTTATTATTGGTGGTGCTTTTCAAAAAATAGTTACATCTTTAGTAAATGATATTATTATGCCAGCTATTGCAATTTTTACTGGAAAAGTAGATTTTTCAGAATTAGTTTTAACAATTGGTAATTCTTCAATAAAATATGGCTCGTTTATTACTACAATTGTTGATTTTTTAATTATAGCATTTTCAATATTTATAGCTATACGAACATTTAATAAGTTAAATGATAAAACAAAAGAGAATTTAGAAAAGATTACTAAAAATAGCAAACGTTCTAAAAAGAATAAAAAAGATGAAGTTATAGAAGAAGAAAAAGTAGAATCGCCTACAACAAAAATATGTCCTTATTGTTTCTCTGAAATTAATATTAAGGCTACTAAATGCCCTCATTGTATTTCTAATTTACATGAGTGTAGTGAGTAATAGATTAAATGCCTGAGGTTATTAATAGAACTAAATTTAAACAATAAATAATTAATCTAAAAATAGATGCAGTCTGAATTTGCATCTATTTTAATTTGTTTATAATACATTATTCAATTATATATAATATTTTTTGTAAAAACTTTCTTTAGCTATATTACACATGTCTGTTTTTATATCTTTTTGTAATTTCTCTATCGCTTTTATAGACTCTGTATATATATCATACAAGTAATCCCAAACTTTAATATTTGAACAAATATCTCTTAGTTTTTTATCTTCTATAATTTTTTCAAAATCTAATCTATACACTTCTTCTTCATAATCGTAACACTTTTTATATAGTTCTTTCTGATAAATAGCATAATCTAGTAATGCAATATGTGTTTCTACAAATATTCCCATAACAAAATCTATTACAGGTATATAAGTATATGTATGATAGAATTGTGAGCGTACATTGAATTTTTTATCAATCTCTATCTCCCAAGAAATCATATTAGTAATAGCTCTTGCTATTTTCATTTTGTCTTTTGATTTACTCATTCTTTGTACATTATCAGTAAAACATTTTAATGCTGTAATTACATATTTTTCATTAAACTTTTGTCTATTAATTGCTGAATATACTTCAAAAATTCTTTGCTTTAAATAATCTATATTTTCATATATATATTCATTATTACTTTCATATGTTTCCCAATTTTCAATAATTTCTATTAAATTATAATCGTTTTTATCTACTTCATTTATTGCAATATACAAATAAATATATCTATTTATAAAATAGTATTTCCCATTTTTATTTATAATAAGATTGGATTTATATATTTGTTGCATAATTTCTGGATATTTGTTTTCATATCGTTTTATATCTGATCTCTCTATAAATAAATTTCCTTTTATAAAATTATTATATACAATTTGTTTTAATATTTTATCAGTTTCTTTTGATATATTATATTTTTTGTAAAGAAATGTTAAAAATTTTTTTGCTAATTTTCCTAATGAATAATCTATGTTTGATTGTTTTGTAACAAATTCATAGAATAGTACTAAACTTGGATTATTTTCATTTTCCTGAAAGTAATCTATATTTGTATCAATAAAGCTATATATCCACCATTTGTTATATACTTTTATAAATAGATTATCTTTAAATTTTTTATAATCAATCTCTTGTTTTTTTTCTATATGTTCATCTTCCTCTAACTTTGAAATTCCTGTCTCAAATATTTGTTGAATATATTTTATTTGTTGCTCATTCTCTTTCGGTACATCTTCTATATAATATCCATATGATGTTTTCGTTTGTTTTTTCCAATATTCTATTGTTTCTTCTAGCAATTCTTCATCAATATAAATATAACAATACTCATGTAAATCCTGTAATATTTCTTCATAAATAGCTTTACTATATAATTTTTTAAGCTTGGTATTTCATCATGTATTTCAGCATCAATATGCTCTATTTTTATTTCTTCTATTGTTTTTCCCTCTATAATTTCATTTGCTATATTATCTAACATAATTTCCTCAATAGTTGATGTTACATCTTCTGAAATTACACTAATTAATATACTTTTTACATCTTCTAAATTACTCATCATATAATTACTGTTTTTTTCATAATTCAATATTCTTAAACATATATTAAAATATATTTCACAGTCATAGTACGTTCTAAGGTTGTATAAGTATTCTTCATCATTCGATTCTATGATATATTTTTTGAATAAATTTAAGCAAAATTTATATAATGGCTTATTACTATTTTCTTCATATTCTAAGATATCAAGTATTAAATCAATATTATAATTTTCAAATAATTCTAAAATTACTTGCTTTAGTAATTTTTCTCTGTCAGTATTTATCTTTCTTGCCAAAATTCCATATAATATTTGATATCTGTCGTAGAAGAAACTTTTAATGCTTTTTATATCATTTTCTACCTTTTTTGCTAGCTCTTCTTTCACCCATTCTTGTTCATCTTTTATAACTAAGTCTATATAATGCAAAACTTCTACATATTTTGCACTTTTAATATACCTTTTTATATCTATTTGGTTTTTTCTTATTTTATTAATTATATAGTCTGATATGCTATGCTTGCATACTTCTAGTTTTCTTTGAGAGGATTCATCAAAAGTGACCTTTATAAATGATACTGTTAACCTATCTATCGATTTTAAAAGTTCCTCTGATTCTATTTGCTTATTTTCATTTTTTAATATTTCATAAAATTGTTCTTTTACATATTGCTCTGGCACATTAACACCAAAAAGAACTATAATTATTAGTAATATTTTTTCATATTCTGATAATTTTTGATATTCTTCTTCCCATAGTTTATTTGGGTCTTCTAATGTTTTTTCAATATATTCATTAATATCACTAATATTTTTATTTTTCATCCTTTCACAAATTAATGCTATAACTCCTGGATTAAAATTTTCATGTCTTATAATAGTTTCATAAAACCTATTATTCAATATTTTCTTATATTCTTTTGTACCTATAAGTTTATTCTTTTTTAAGTGATTATATAAAATACTTCCCTTTTCTAAATAATTATAATCTGCTACATCTATTAGATATTCATCACTTACTGCTGTCGAATTGTAAAATTTATAAAACAGTTGCTTACAGTTATTGTAAATATATGTTCTTGTTGTCATTATTAGCTTTTTGTCTTTACTATTTTTGAAAATACCTATAATTTTATCTAATGTACTTTCTGCAACATTCTTTTCTAAATATTCTACATTAGAACCCAAAAAATCATCTATTAGGCATATTATTTTTCCATCAATTGCAACTTGATTTTTTATCTTTACTAAATCATCTACATTTCCATATACAAACATATAGCCCTGATTAATATAGTCCATTACTAATTTTCTAGCTGTACTTGTCTTTCCTACCCATGGTTCTCCATGTAATATAATAACATTTCGTTCTTTTAATTTTTGTACCGCTTGTTTGTATGCTTTCGTTTCATAAAATACTTCATTGGATTTTTTCATTTCCTCAAATTCATATTTTGTATTATAATCGTAGCAAATTGTTTTCTTTTCATATACTTCTACCTTTTCTACTGGTATAAACTCTTTATATATATTTAGATTTTCAATGAATTGAATACAAATTGTATCTAGATGGTTTTTCTCTAGTTTTTTAAATTCTATTTTTAAAGTTTTTTGCCCTTTTCTCATAGAACTTAATATATTATCTATTTCTTTTAAATCAAATACTTTATAAAAAATAGAAGTCTGCCTGTTTGGAAAAATTTGCACAACAAAAAATATTGCTCCTTTTTTGTCTTTTTTATAATTTTCTATATCGCTAACCTTTACTCTATAATATATATTATTATTTTTTGTATCTTTTTCTTCTTCAACACTTTTCACTTGTACAGGTATTCTTCCAACAATTTCGTTTGATTTATTACTTTCTGATTTATACAAACGTAATTCTCCATCCCATACAGGTTCTCTATCTCTTTTTTGAAGATGATCTTCTAAATTATCAAATTGATTTACTTCATTAATAATTGCAGTAATTGAAATACTTTCTTTCTTAGCTGAGTTCATGTATACACCTCTATAAATTATTTTGGTATACTATAACATATTTTGTCGTATTTTTAAATACTCAAGTGTAAAAAATATAAATTTATATTATTCTAGTTTTAATAAAAACTATTTTTAATAATTAAATATACATATCAGTTTAAAATAGCAACATAAATATAGAGTAGTAAAATTACTACTCTATATTTTATGCTGTTTTTAATTCTAATCTTAATTTATCTGCTATCATTGCTATAAATTCTGAGTTTGTTGGTTTTCCTTTTGCTGCTGATACTGTGTAGCCGAATATGTTTTCCATTGTATCTGTTTGGCCTCTTCCCCATGCTACTTCTATTGCGTGGCGAATTGCTCTTTCTACTCTTGATGGTGTTGTTTCATATTTTTTAGCTATGTCTGGATATAATTGTTTTGTTATTTGGTTTATAACATCTATATCATTTACTACCATCATTATAGCTTCCCTTAAGTATTGATATCCTTTTATATGTGCAGGAACTCCTACTTCATGTATTACATTAGTAACTAATGCTTCTAGGTTTTCTTCATTTTTCTTACTTTCTGGTGCTAATTCGATGTATGATGGTTTTATTTCTCTTGCTGCAAACCCACCTCTAACTGTCCCTGGTTGATAATACTTGAAGTCTCTCATTCTTTTTATTAATAAATTAATATCAAATGGTTTTACAACATAATACTCTGCACCTAAGTTTATTGCTCTTTGTGTTATTTTATCTTGACCTACTGCTGAAAGCATTATACACATTGGCATTTTTGATATTGCCATTGTTTGTAGTCTTTCCAATACACCTAATCCATCTAAATGTGGCATTATTACATCTAATATTGCTATGTCTGGCTCATTCATTTTTATTAGATCACAAGCTTCTTCGCCATCTTTTGCTACTCCTACCACCTCTATATCTTCTTCTTTTTGTAAATACCCTGTTAGTGTGTTTACAAAATCAACATTGTCATCTGCAATTATAACTTTTATTTTGTTACCCACTTTTCTTCCTCCTTCGTTTCCAAATATTGTAAATATTCCTTACAAGTCAGATTATATTATTAATAGAAAATTTTTGCAATAGTTTTTTGGAAATTTTTTCAATTTTTTACCATATTTTTCCATATATGTTGTTTTTAGTTATTTTATTGCACTATTTTGCAATATAAATAATTTTACAACATCCATCATTTATCTATAAAGTAGCGTGAAGGAAGTAATATATTTTATTTTTGTAAATTTTTTCTTATATTTTTCTCTTTTATTACTCTATATTTTTCAATTTTAAAGTTTAATTCTTCTATATTATTTAATAATTTCTCTTTTTCTTCATTATTTATTTCTAAAACACATATTATTTTTTCGCCATATTCTGTATTAATCGTATTTATATTATTTTTCTTACAATAGTAGCTTAATTTCTCAAAATCATTATAATTAATTTCTAGCTCTACTTCATAGCCTCTTTCTTCTATTACAAATTCTGCACTATTTATCGCTTTTATTGTACTTTCTGAATATGCTCTTACTAGTCCTCCTGTACCTAATAATATTCCGCCGAAGTATCTTGTTACTACTACTAGTACATTTATAAGTTCATTTTTATTTATTATATTTAACATAGGGGCTCCTGCTGTTCCACTTGGCTCTCCATCATCAGATAGCCTATTTACAATTCCTTCGTTTGTCATTATGCTATATGCAAAACAATGATGTTTTGCATCAAAGTATTTCTTTTTTATTCTATTTATTTGTTCTTCCGCTTCTTCTATATTTTGAACATATATTATATCTGCTATAAATTTAGATTTTTTTTCTACTATTTCGGCTGTTACATTTTCTTTTATCGTTTTTAACATATCTACCTCTCTTTTGTTTCTTTATATCACAAATTTGAAAGGTTATCAATATTTTTATTTATAGATTTAATATTACCAATCTACATATACATTGCTTTCCTCTTTTACCTTTATGCTTGCTTTTGGAGTTTGTGTTTTTACAGTTGTATTTTCTTTATCCATTCCCTCTTGTTCATTTGATATTACTAGTTTTAGATTATTTTCTTTTAGTAATTTTTCTGCTTCTTTTAGTGTTTTTCCTTCTATATTGGGTACTTCTACTTCTTTTTTCATTTCTTCTTCTAGTTCATTATCTTTTACTAGTTCTAAATATGGAAGTACCTCTCCAAATATTTGTGAGCCTATTGGTGCTGCTACGCCCCCTCCTTGGTGACCTCCTTCTCCTGTTGGGTTATATAGTGTTATTAATACTGCTACTGTTGGGTTTGATATTGGTGCTACTCCTATAAAAGATGTTACATATTTTCCTGTGTTTACTCCGTCTTCTGATGTTCCTGTTTTTCCTCCTATTCTATATCCTTTTACTTGTGAGTTTTTTCCTGTTCCTTCTGCTACAACGCTTTCCATCATACTAAGTACATTTTTTGCAGTTTCTTCTGAAATTACTCTATCTTTTTTTATAACTTCTACTTCTTTTCTTTCTCCTGTTTGACTATCAATAACTCCCTTTACTACTCTTGGCTGTATATATGTTCCTCCATTTGCAATAGTTGATACCATTGTAATCATTTGTATTGGTGTTACTTCAAATCTTTGACCAAATGCTATTGTTCCGAAGCTCTACTGGTCCTACTTTTTCTTCTTTTAGGAATATTGAACCTGCCTCACCTGGTAGGTCTACTCCTGTTCTTCTTAAAAAACCAAATTTTTCTAAATATTCATAATATTTGTGTACCCCAAGCTTTTGTCCTAGCCCTATAAATACTGGGTTACATGAGTTCATTAGTGCTTGCCTTAAGCTTTCTGAGCCATGTGGCCTATAATGCCTCCAACATTTCATACGTGTTCCTGCAACTTCAATTGAACCAGTACAACAAAATTCTCCTTCTTTATCTACTTCTGCTATCTTTTCCTCTAACGATGCTGATGCTGTTACTAATTTGAATGTAGAACCTGGCTCATATGTATCTGAAATCGCCTTATTTCTCCACATTGCTTGTAAATTTTTAGTTTTATCACTTTGATTTAAGCTATCCCAATTTGCCTTTAATTCATCAGTATTTGGTGAATATGGCTCATTTAAGTTATAGTTTGGGAAACCTGCTAAAGCTAAAATATCTCCATTTTGTGGGTTCATAATCATTATATTTCCACCGTCTGTACACTTATTATCTATGCAAGCTTCTTTCAAATATTTTTCTGCTATTCCTTGAATTGTACTATCTATTGTAAGTATTAGATCATTTCCATCAATTGCTGGTACATAATTTTCTGTAGAGTTTTCTATTTCTCCACCTTTTGCATCTGTTACTTTTGTTATTTTTCCGTTTACTTCCTTTAAGTTCTTTATCATACCAAGCTTCTATACCATCTAGACCTTGATTATCACTTCCACAAAAACCAATAATTTGTGATGCTAAATTATTGTATGGGTAATATCTTTTTGTGTCTTCATCTATATTAATTCCACTAGTTATATTATTATCTTTCATCCATATTCTAAGTTCATCTGCTTTTTCTTTATCTACTTTTTTTACTATTGTTTCTATTGAACTTCTTTTAGTTACTCTTTTTAAAACAGTCTCATAGTCTAAGTCAAATATTTTAGTAAGTGCTTCTGCTACTTTTTCTTTATTCTCTTTTGCTATATTTACTGGGTTAACTGTTATTGTTTCAACTGTTGAACTAACTGCTAAAATATTTTTTCCTGTACTATCATAAATAGTTCCTCTTTTAGGGTTTATATTTCTGTCTAAAGTTTGCCCAATATATGCCATAGATTGTAATTCTTCCCCTTTAATAAATTGTATATGTGCTAACCTTCCTGCTAAAAGTGTGAATAACAACATAGCTACTATTAGCTCCCATATAACTTTTTTCTTTCTTGTTATATTTCCTGTAATTTCTGAATTTTTGGTTTGCTTTTTATTTATTTTTCCAAAGTCAACTTGCTTTTTCTTTTTCAATTTATCTATTTCTTTATTATTATTTTGTTTATCTATTTTTTTCTTTAATTTATTTTTTACAATTTGCCTTTGAGTTTTTTTTATATTTTCTTTTTTGTTTTTTAAATTGTTAACTATATTTTTTCTGGTATTTTTCATTTTTTCAATCCTTTCTGAACTTTTCTATCAGTTTCCGCATTTTTGATAGCTTTTAATGATATAATGCTATCAAAATGTTATGTAGGGGCGACTATTAGTCGTCCGCTCTTCGAAGAAATTACCCTAACTTATATATTTGTTTAAGTACTTTCGCTGGAGCAAGGACGAGCGATTGCAAAGCCCCTACAATCTAAATTATTTACTATTATAAAGATATGAAAAATAGCGCAAAAAAAGAACAGTTTGCATATTATACAAATTGTTCCTCTTATCTTATACTTTGTGTTAAACCTTTCCAAATTTTTTGCCATATATTTAAATTTTCTTCTACTTCTACTTCTTCTGTTGCTGGCTCAATATAGTCTTTCTTTGGAAGATTTATATAAACTTTTTGTTTGTTATCTAATTTTTGCATTCCTAGTAGTTCTTTTGCTTGCTCTTCAATGTTTTTTAAATTTAAACTACTTTCTATATTTACCTTTAGTTGTTCATTTTCCTTTTGCACACTACTTAACTGTTCTTTTAGTTTTTCTTTTTTATTAAAGTTTTCTGTAATTAGTGAGTTTCTATAGCTTAGTCCAAATAATACCGCAAAACTAATAGCTACATATAAAGCTACTTTAGCTTTTGGTTTCATTTTTGATTTTACTGCTTTTTTCTTACTTACTTTTTTCGCAGTAGACTTTTTCTTTACGTCATATGGATTTTTCTTTTTTCTTGTCTCATATTCTGGCTGAATTTTTCTTGGGCTGGTTTCATATTGGTAACCATTGTATCTTTGGTATGCCATAGTTCTCACCTCTTCTCTTTTGGTTATTTCTTTTCGAAAATTCTTAGCTTAGCACTTTTCGATCTTGTGTTTCTTTCTAATTCTTCTTTTTGGGCTATTATTGGTTTTTTATTAATAGCTTTTCCTTGTGACTTACAACCACATATACAGTATGGTAAATCACTTGGACATGTGCATATTCCTTCAGCTTCTTTAAATGCTTTTTTAACGTTTCTATCTTCTAATGAGTGAAAAGTTATTACACATAGCCTTCCTTTTATGTTTAATAATTCTATACTGTCTTTTATTGTGTTAAATAGTGGTTTTATTTCATCATTTACTTCTATTCTAATTGCTTGGAATGTTCTTTTTGCTGGATGTCCATCTTTTTGTTTTGAAATTGGTATAGACCTTTTTATAATTTCTACTAGCTCACTAGTTGTTTCTATTGGACCTTTTTCTCTTTGTTTTATAATATTTGTTACAATTTGTTTTGCAAATCTTTCTTCCCCATATTCTTCTAAGATATTTATAAGTCGTTCTTTTGAATATGTATTTACTACTTCTTTTGCAGTAAGCTCTTGACTTTTATCCATCCTCATATCAAGAATAGCTTCTCCCATATAGCTAAAACCTCTTGCTCTTTCATCTAATTGATATGATGAAACTCCTAAATCTAATAAAATTCCATCTACTTTTTCTATTCCAATATTCCTTAATAAAGTTTTTATATCATCATGATTTCCATGTATAAATTTTACATTTTTATATTCTTTTAATCTTTTGCTAGCCTCTTTTAATGCTTCTTCATCTCTATCAATTCCTATGAGTAAACCTTTTGAAGATAATTTTTTTATAATTTGACTGCTATGCCCTGCTCCTCCTAAGGTACCATCTACATATATTCCATCTGGTTTTATATTTAGGCCCTCTATGCATTCATTTAGCATAACTGGCTCATGTTTAAATTCCACTTTTTTCTCCTAAATTTGTATTTTTATAGGCTCTAAATAGCATGAGCAGTTGGCAATCTTATTTTTAAGTAATACCAACTGTGTCTCATGCTATTATTATTCTTTAGTATATTTATAAACTTTTCTTTAGCTCAAATTATTCTTTTGTATTTATAATTTTTTGCTTTTGTTAGTTAATAAATATCTTTTGGCTTTTTTAAATCTTTTGTAGATTATAAATCCTTTGTTTATAAACTAAAATTTTATCTTTTGTATCTTTAATTTCTTTTGTACCTTAATGTTTTATCTTTTGTACTTCTCATTGCTTTTTTTATATTCTAGAAAAATTATTCCAGTGGAATGATTTTTCGTAGAAGATAATTATGGCGGATGTTAGAAATTGTAGCAGTTTCCACTGCGTACATTTCTTAGCCGTAGCATTTTTAATGCGTACGGATAAGTTATGCGTTAGTATTTCTTAGTTCCGGCTTTTAGTTTTCTTTAGTAAATTTATTTTTTAGGAAATTTCTTTCCTCAAAAACCTATGTTATATTCCTAGCATTGTCATATTTTCTGCTATTTCATCTGCTGAAATTTCACCATCGCATTTTTCCCAAGTAGCTTTATCCCAAATTTCAAGTCTTGTTCCAACACCTATTATAACTGCTTCTTTTTCTAGATTTCCTGCTATTCTTAAATTGTTTGGAATTAGGAATCTTCCTTGCTTATCTATTTCACATTCTGTAGCACCAGATAGGAAAAACCTTACAAAATTTCTAGCATTTTTGTCTGAAAGTGGAAGTGCTTTTAATTTAGATTCAAAATTCAACCATTCATTTTGTGAAAACGCAAATAAACATCCATCTAAACCTTTTGTAACGATGAACTTCTCTCCCATATCTATTCTTAATTTTGCTGGCATTATTAGTCTTCCTTTAACGTCTAAAGAGTGTTCGTATTCACCTATTAACAATTGAATTTCACCTCCCACATTTTTACCACTTTGTACCACTTCGCTCCACTTTTATTAAATTTTAATATAAGAATACAAAAAAATCAATAGTTTTTTTAAAAAAATTTAAAAAGTTTTTGTATATCTACTATTCACAGACCTTGATTCTATACTAGCGCGAAGTAAGTAATATATTTTATTTTTGTAATGAAGACCCGACAGCCCACCCTCGGCAGTTGAATACCCCTTGTCTTGGAGGGCGAAATGAAAAAAATAAAATATATTACTTACTGGGAGCGGATTTTAATAGTGGTGCTTTGAATTGTAGCTTTTTTCATAAATAAAAAAATAATCACTACAATATTTGCAATGATTATTTTTTATTATTTAATTTCTTTTGCTTTTACTACTAATCTTTGTGTTCCATATTCCTTACAAGTAATTAATGTAACTTCTTTTCTTCCGCCTGTTAATTGACTTGTACATGAAGTATCTGTTGGGTTTATTACTTTTCTATCATATACTTCATATTTTACTGTTTCCCCTGTTAATAAACTTTTTAATTCAACTATATCTCCTGTTGTTATTGCTGGCAAATTTCCAAACATTTTTCCACTTTTATAGTTATGACCTACTATACAGTAATTTCCAACTTCATTTGGCTTTGGTCCCCAATATTTGTTTACTGATATTTTTAAAAGCTCTTCAGACCATTGGGATATTACTGGGTACTCTATTCCAAGCCTTGGTATTGTTATTAATGCCTCTACTGAATATTTTATTCCATTGCTTGCTGTGTATTCTACTGGCTCTTGTATATTACTTTGTATTATTTGTTTGTCATCTTCTTCGTCGTCTTCTATTGCTACTACTATCATTCCGTCATATTCTTTTACTGTGTTATCATTAGTAGTTACTGTTTTTAATGTTTTATTTTCACTTTCTACTTTTTCTATATTATCTAAACCTGCTAATATTTCTTTTGAAACTTCTTCACTTTTACTTCTATCATATTCTGCATATATGTAATAAGAAAATAGCAAACACACTAATAACACAGATAAAAAGAACTGTACTTTATACATTTTCTTTTTTCTGCGGAGTTCTGGTGTAATATATAATTTCTGAGTTACTAGAATTTGATTCATACTATTCTCCTATCTTATCAATGTACTATAATTATAACATATTCAACATAGTATTTTCAATTAATTTTTAGTATTTGTAATATAAATTTAATATTTAATTTTTATTTCATTTGCTAAATTTGCAAAGTCTTGCATATTTAAGTTTTCTCCTCTTACCTTTTCGTCTAAACCTACTTTTCTTAGTAACTCTTTACATTCTTCTTTTCCCATTAATCCACTATTTGTTATTCCATTTATTAATGTTTTTCTTCTTTGCATAAATGATGCTTTTATTAGCTTAAAAAATAATTCTTCATTTTCCACTTCTACTGGTGGTTTTTCTCTTAAATTTAGTTTAATTACTTCAGATTCTACTTCTGGTTCTGGTATAAAACTTAAATTTGGAACTATTATTACTTCTTCTGGCTCACAATAGTAATTAACTGAATATGTTATTGCTCCACTTAATTTATCCCCTGGTTTTGCTGTTAACCTTTTTGCTACTTCTTTTTGTACCATTACGGTTATACTTTCTATTTCAAGTTTATCTTCTAGCAATTTCATTATTATTGGTGTTGTTATATAATATGGCAGATTTGCTACCACTTTTATTTTTTCTGCTTTGTTTTTTGAAATTAATGTTCTTAAATCAACTTTTAATACATCTTCATTTATTAGCTCAAATTTTTCATATAAAGAAAATCTATCATTTAATATTTTTATCATTCTATTATCTAATTCTATTGCTATAACTTTTTTTGCCTTCTCTAATAGTCTTGCCGTTAATGTTCCAAGCCCTGGCCCTATTTCTATTACTAGGTCTTCCTTTGTTATATTTGCCGATTCTACTATGTTTTGTATTACATTGTCATCTATTAAAAAGTTTTGTCCTAAACTTTTGTTAGCTGAAATATTATATTTTTTTAGTATAAACATTGTTTCTTTATATGCACTTTCCATTTTCTCCTCCTTCATTATCTAATTTAAACCTAATATTTTTTATAATCGCCCCTACATATCTTTTTATTTACACTACTATTATTTTTAATTTCTTCATTGCTAATTATATTATATATATTCTCATTTGTCTATTGATTTTTCCACATGTTTAATATAAAATGTTGATAACAAATGATAATTTAAAGTTGGTGAATAAATGAATAAAAATAGTAATAATCGTTCAAATAGAACTAGTAATAAAATAGTGTCTAAAATAAATAAAAAGAAAGAGGCATTAAATAAACCTATTTCTTCTAAAAGATTAGTATATATTGTTATATGTGTTGCAATATTATTATTAATCTTAATGCTTCGTATTGGTTATTTTCAATTTATTAAAGGTAGTGAACTTAAAGAATCTGCTAGTAGACAGCAAGCTACTAGTAGAATTATAAGTCCTAATAGAGGAACTATTTATGACTCAAATGGAAAAGTATTAGCGCAAAGTGCTAGTGTTGATACAATTACAATAAATCCTTCTAGAATAAAGAATAATGCAAAAGCTGAAACAAAAAAAGAAAGAGAAAAAGAAATAGAAGAAATACAAGAAAATATAGCTAAGGCTTTTTCTAAAATTTTCGAACTAGATTATGATACAGTATTAGAACAAGTTAAAAGTGATTCTTCAGTAGAAACAATAATAAGAAAAGTAGAACAAGATAAAGTTGATGAATTAACTAAGTGGATGGAAGATAATAAAATAACAACTGGTATAAATATAGACCCTGATTTTAAAAGATATTACCCATATAATAATTTAGCTTCAAACTTAATTGGTTTTTGCGACAATGATAATAACGGTCAAGAAGGTCTAGAACGAAAATGGAATAGTATACTTAGTGGTACTCCTGGAAAAAGAACTACAATTGAAAACGCTGCATCAGGACTTATTCCAGATAAAGACGAAACTTATATAGCAGCTGAAAATGGAAGTAATATTACCCTTACAATAGATGCAACTATTCAAAGTATTGTAGAAAAATATTTAAAACAAGCATGTATTGAAAATGACTGTAAAGAAGGTGGCACTGCAATTATTATGAATCCTTCTACTGGTGATATATTAGCTATGGCAACATACCCTGATTATGATTTAAATAATAACCGTACTCCAAATGAATCTCTTAGCACTACTTGGGACACTTTATCTTCTGATGACCAGTTAAATTCTTTGTTCAAAATGTGGAGAAACAAATGTGTAGCAGACCCATATGAACCAGGTTCTACATTTAAAATAATCACTGCTTCTATTGGATTGGAAGAAAATGTTGTAGAGCCAGATACCAAAAATGAATTTTTATGTGTTGGTCACGAAATCGTTAATGGAATTAAAATTAATTGTTGGAGATCTGCAACTACTCATGGATATCAAAGTTTAAGACAAGCCTTAATGAATTCTTGTAACCCTGCTTTAATGCAATTAGGTAAAAAAATTGGTGCTAATACATTATATAAATATTATAAAGCTTTTGGTTTATTTGATAAAACTGGAATTGCAACTTCTGGTGAATCAAATAGTCTATTTTGGGATTTAGAAAATGTTGGAAATATAGAGCTTGCAACAATGTCTTTTGGTCAAAGATTTAAAGTAACACCTATTCAATTAATAACAGCAATATCTTGTGTTGCAAATGATGGTATTTTATGTGAGCCTCGTTTAGTTAAAGAAATACAAAATACTGACACAGGTGCTATTACAACTATAGAGCCTGTTCAAGTAAGAAAAGTTATTTCAACTGAAACTTCTAAGACTATGCTTAATATGCTAGAATCTGTTGTTAGTGATGGCACTGGATATTTAGGTGCTGTAAAAGGTTACTCTATTGCTGGTAAAACTGGTACTTCTGAACCTGACGAGACAAGTGCAAATCCAATGTATGTAGCTTCATTTGTTGGTATTGCACCTAGTGAAAACCCTGAGCTTGTATGTTTAGTTACATTATATAAACCTAAAGGACCAAAAGGTCATCAAGGTGGAACAATTGCAGCTCCTGTTGTGTCTCAAATATTATCTGAAGTATTACCTTATATGGGTATTCCTTCTGACGATTCTTCTAGTGAGACTTCAACAAATATTACTTTACCTGATGTTAGAAATAAAACTATAGCAGAAGCTAAGAAAACTTTAGAAGCGTTAAGAATAACTACTATTGTTGCAGGAAATGATACCTCAGCTATAGTAACAGACCAAGTTCCAAAACCTGGCACAAATTTAATAGCTAGTGCAACTGTTAACTTATACTCTGCAGGAAATGATACAAGAACTTCAGTTACTGTTCCTAATTTAAAAGATATGAGCCTTACACAAGCTAAAAATGCTTTAAAAGCTAAAAATTTAAATATAAAAATTACTGGTTCTGGCACAGTAGTTTCTCAAGATATTATGGCTGGAACTACTGTTGAAGAAGGAACTGTTATACATGTAACTTTACAGAAACGTACAACAGAAGCACACTAATGTATCAAATTTGGAATTCTTCCAAATTTGATAGTGAATAGTTAATAGTGAATAATGAATAGTGAATGATTATCGAAAAAAAATTGGGAGCAATCCCAATTTTTTTAATGAAGAATGAATAATGAAAAATGAATAGTGAATAATACAAACTTGCCAGTATGTTCATATTGTCATGTATTATTCACTATTCATTATTAATTCTTCATTCTTCACTATTGCCGATAGGCAAGTTTGTTGGTGACCCCTACGGGAATCGAACCCATGATTCAGCCTTGAGAGGGCTGCGTCTTAACCGCTTGACCAAGGGGCCACATAAATTACTTACTTATAATAACATTTTTTTATTAATATGTCAAGAAAATAAAATACAAGAAAATAGCTTCGCCACCCTACGTGTTAAATTATCTGCCACGTCGCTTGCGAATGATATATACTTTTTTCTCGACTAAAGCACGAAAAAAGATATATCATTCCGCTGTGGCTACTCTATAACTTAAAATAACGTACTTTCCTATAATAGAATAAAAGTGGCTTCGCCACGCGGGCGATTAATAATCTCCCCTACAATCTTAATTTAAAATAGCATATCTTTTTAAAAACTAATAATTTCATTATACATATCTATTGCATATTTATCTGTCATTCCTGATATATAATATATTATTGCTTTTGCATAGTCTTTGTTATCTTTTAGGTTAAATAATTTCTTATTTATTCCATTGTTACTTCCCTTTGTATATGTTTCTAACCACATTATAAAGCCTTCTATTAATTTTGGATATATACTTATGTCTTGTTCCAACCTATTTATTGTATTTTCTCCATCGTATCTAGTATATAATGTTCTATATATCTCTTCTAGTACTAATTTAAAATATCTATTTGCACTTTCAACTTTCTCATTTGTATATATATTTTTTATGCAGAATTGATTCATTTTATCTAATAGCTCAACCTTTTCTTTCGAGAATTTAAGTCCTTCTTCTGGTGAACTGTTTTCACATAAGTCTCTAATTAAAGTACTTATAATATTTGTGTTATTCATATTTTTCCCTAGGTTTAAAATTTTATCTAATTCATCTATTTGCTTCTTATTTAAAGTTTGTACAGATAATGAATCTTCTAAATCTCTACCTATATACGCTATTCTATCTGCAAGTTTTACTACACATGCTTCCCATGTATATGGTTTGTATTCATTTGGTTTTGTATAAACCTCTAAATTTATCGCTTCTTCTCTTGGGAATAATACTTTATCGTTTACTTCTCCACAATGTGATATTATTCCATCTCTTACTGCATATGTTAAATTTAAATTTATTCTATCCCCATTATGATTTTCTAGTAATATTAAATTATCTACTGCATTTAGTCCATTTTTTTCGTGCCAAAAAGTTTCTCCTATTTCTCTTTTTGATATTTCATCTAATACTTTTTCTCCTTGATGTCCAAATGGGCTATGCCCTAAGTCGTGTGAAATTGAAATTGCTTTTGTAAGCTCTGTATTTAATCCTAATGTATTTGCTATTGTGTAACTTATAGATTCAACATAGTTTACATGCTCTATACGTGTACATATATGGTCACTTTTGGGTGAAAAATATATTTGGTTTTTATGTTTTAATCTTCTATAGGCTGTTGAATATAGAACTCTTGTATAATCTCTTTCAAAATCTGTTCTAATATCTCCACTTTTTTCACTTAACTTTTTTTCTCTTTTTATCATATTTTCCCATTTAGGACTTTTTTCATTTGCTGCTACATTTTCAAATTTTTTCATTTTCTGCTCCTTTTTGTTATAAATATTAAATTTTAATGATATTAAATACTTGTAGCATATAATTCTTCTAATGCTTTTGCTATTTGGTCTGGACAAGATGTTCCTTTTCCGATTACATTCTATTCCTTTAAGTCTTTTAATTACTTCTTCTATTTTCATACCTTCTACAAGTTTTGCTATTCCTTTTAAGTTTCCATTGCATCCACCTATTACAGTTAAGTTTTTTACAATTTCTTCTTCTACTTCTATTTCTATTGCTCTTGAGCAAACTCCATTTGGTTTATATGTGTATTTCATTTTTTTCAACCCTCTCTATTTTTTATTTATTTTACTATGTTTTTTCGTTATTTTCAACAACAACTCAGAAATCTTTTCTGAGTTGTTGTCGATTTTATTTTTTTTCTTCTTCTTTCATTTTAAAAAATTCTTTATATCCTATACATACTACTGCAATTACCATTAGTGCAAATGATATTGCTTTCCATATGTTACTTTCAAATAATATTACTGCAAACATTCCACATGCAACACTTATTCCATATAATGTTAATACTGCTTCCTTTTGAGTAAAACCTTTGGCAATTAATTTGTGGTGCAAATGTCCTTTATCTGCTTGCATTACTGCTTTTAGTGATTTACCTTTTATTAATCTTCTTACTATTGCTGATAAAGTATCAAATATTGGAAGACCTAATACTATTATTGGCAAAACTACTATAAATGCTGTTGCTGTTTTTGCAACTCCTAATATTGAAACTACTGCAAGTGTAAAGCCTATAAAGTTAGAGCCTACATCTCCTACAAAGGTTTTTGCTGGGTTAAAATTAAATGGTAAGAAACCTGATAATGCCCCAACTAAAGAAGTTATCATTATTATTGCAATTAGTGGTGAACCATTTAGTGCAAATATTATAAGTAATGATACTGATGATATTATTGCTATACCAGTAGATAAACCATCTAAACCATCAATTAAATTTATTGCATTTGTAATTCCAACAAGCCAACCTATGGTTAATATAATTGAAAATACTTCTCCTATTATAATATTTCCTTCAAAAAATGGTAAATTGAAGTTATTTATTCTTATTCCAAAGGCTACTACAATACCTGCTGCAACTAATTGACCTGCTAACTTAACTAATGGATGTATTCCTTTTATATCATCAAAAAAGCATACAAAGCTTAATACTAATATTCCTAAAAGAAAACCAACTAGCTTAAACATATAGTTTTCTACACCCAATAAATCTAAATTGCCTTCTATTGAAGATGTAATATATAAATATATTGTTGCTAATAAAAAACCTACTATTATTGCTGGCCCTCCAAATTTAGGTATTGGTTTATTATGCATTCTTCTTTCATCTTTTGGTATATCTACTGCTCCTATTTTTCTAGCTATTTTTATTGTATATGGTGTTAGTACAAATGTTGTTATAAATGCCAATAAAAAAGCTATTGCTATATCTCCCCACATAGGCTAAACCTCCTATGTAAATTAATATACCACAATAGCTTGTATTTTACAATAATTAATATAAAATTTTATGTTTTTAAAACATTTTCAAATCAATATTTCTACTATATAAAAAGATGATGCAAAAGGGACAGATGACGCATTTGAAAACGTCCCCAACGCGTCACTCATAAAAATAATCTATTATTCCATTATATATTCCCCATGCTAATTTGTCTTGATAGCTATCTTCTAATAGTAACTTTTCTTCTTCTTTATTTGATAAAAAACCACACTCTACTATTGATATTGGAACTTCCACATGTTTCATTATATATACTGTATCTAGTTTCATTGCTACTCTTTTATTTTCTTTTTGTATTGCTTCATTTAAATTTTGTTGCAGGCTTTTTGCAAGTTTTATACTACTTTCATCTCCGTTTTTATAGAAACATTGCCAACCCCAATATTGTTCTTGAGGTATTTTATTTAAGTGTATTGATACAAAAATATCTGCCGATGATTCGTTCCCTATTTTTACCCTATTGTGTATGTCTGATATCTTTTTTTGTTTTAAAGTTTTACTATCTAAATCATATATTGCATTTTCGTCACTACGTGTTAGTATAACAGTTGCCCCTGACTGTTCTAGTAGACTTTGTACTTTTAGTGCTATTTTTAGGTTGGTTTCAGCTTCTGTTGTTCCGAGTGCTACTTTGTGCTCCGTTCATCTGGTACTCCATGTCCGTGCATCTAATACTATTACTTTATTTGTAACTGGTAAAGCCACTGTTTCAACTGTGTTTTCTTTTCTTTTTGTTACAATACTACAAGCAAATATTGATACAACAGCTAATAAACTAAGTATTATTATTCGTTTTTTTCCTATAATAATCATATTTTTCCTCTTTTCATATTATAAATTTATACATTATATAGAATGTGGATCAAAGGTCGACATTGGGTAAATTCTTTTAAGTATTCCTTACGATGTAGCCCCATGGTTTTACTAATGAATAATGAATAGTGAATAGTGAATAATGAATAATTTTTTCTTGTTAAGTATGTGACATCCATTTCAACATTCACTATTTATTATTAATTATTCGCTATAAAAAAGCACCCCATACATATATATGAAATGCTTTTCTATTTTATTCTTTCTTTGATTATTCTAATATAGTGCAAAATTTGAGTTGTCTTTTGTTATTCCTTCTCTAAGCTCTGCAACGTAAATCCTATTTTCGGAATCATATACTGCATGCATTAGTTCTTCAAACACATAGTTAGTAGTATTTTCAAGCTCTCGTGCACCTGTTCCGTAATCTAAAGTGGCTTCTGCAACTTCTTTAAAAAAGTCAGGATAAACTTTGAGTTCTATTCCTAAGTTTCTAAGTCCTCTTTCATACATTCTAAATACAGAATCTTTTGATTCTTGCTGTATCCTTATTAAAGTTTCAGTAGTAATCGGATTTGTTACATAAATTTTATTAATTCTACCTACCAATTCAGGTATAAAACCATATTCTAACAAATCTTCCTTTGTATAAATACTCTTTTCAGGCGATAATATTTCTGATTCATCTTTTTTCGCTTCTACAAATCCTATAGTCTTTTTTCCTAACCTTTTTTCTTTTATGTCTTGTATCCCTGAGCATGCATCCATTAAAAAGATTTTTAAGTTTTTTGTTTCGAACTGGAATGTCTTCTTATCAACTGTAATATTCATAGGTGACCCTGATAAAACAGGAAGTAAGGAGTCTAATACGCCTTCTCCACTAATGTCTCTACCATCATGCCCTTTTCCTCTACCTTTTGTTGTTTTCTTGCCAATTTCATCTATAACTAAAATTCCATTTTCTGCTTTTCGAAAATCTTTTCCTGCATTTTTGAATAGATTAGAAAGCATTGTGTTTACACTTTCTCCAACATAACCCTCCTGAGTGTACTGAGTTGCACTTTCAATGGTATATGCTAAACCCATTTCTTTGCAAAAAGTTTCCATTGTTAGTGTTTTTCCTGTTCCACTTCCACCTATTATTATATTTACACATCTAATGTTCATATAATATGCATTATAAAGCGAGGTTGCAACACTTTTAACTAATTGATCTTGCCCTACAACAACTTCTTTTACACAATCTTCAATATCACTAATCCGCGGAAGTGCTTCTTTCTCATCTAATGAGAAGGGAATATATCCTGATGATGGTGTATCTTCTCCAGAAGCTATTTGAGTCTCTTCTCTTAGTTCTTCTTCATCTGATTCATAAAATTCGTTTGGCATAGGTGGCTTTGTAAATGGGATTATGTTTTTGTTTTTTTGCATATATATTCCTCCTTATTTAAAAAGAAATTTATTAGTTACAAAAAGTATAGACATATTATATAATCTTTTACATAATATGTCTATACTTTTCTACAAATTTCTACTTTTTTCTTCTATCTATAACATATGTACTACCTTGTATTGTTTTTGCTAAATGTTTTACACTTGCTCCTGCTTCTGCTATTTCTAGTACATTTTCAAACTTTCCATTTTCAACTTCTACTACTCCTATTGAAATTGAAGTAAGTGGGAATTGTTCTATTATTCCTCTTCTGTTTGCAACTTCTATATATCCTTTTGTAATATCTTCTTCATTATAATGTCTTTGCACATTAATATCAAAATCTGCTATTATATTTTGGCATATATTTTCTGTGTCTTTATTAGATACTATTGCTATAAAATCGTCTCCTCCTATATGGCCTACAAAACTGTCTTCATATTCTTCTGTATGAACATTTTTTAGTATTACTTTTGCTGTAAATTTTATTATTTCGTCGCCTTTCATAAAACCATATACATCATTATATGCTTTGAAATTATCTAAGTCAAAATATAGCATAGAAAATTTCTCTTTACTTAAAAACCTTTTCTTTATTTCTGCCTGTATTTGTACATTTCCAGGGAGACCTGTAAGTGGACTTACTCTTCTATTTATATATAAAAGCTTTAGCACATTTACAATTGTATAATACAAATAATCTTCTTCTATTGGGTGTCTTATATAATGTGATATTCCTAATTCTAACATTTTAAGTTTATGTTCGTGTTCTTTGTTTGATGTAATTACTATTATTGGTGTTATGCTATTGTCTTCGTCATTTTTTATTTTTGTTGCTACTTCCATAGCATTTGAGTCGATGTTATCATCATTTATAATAATAAGAGATGGTATATTTTTTAATGCTATATCTAATTCTTTTTCTGTTACTTTTGTTATTTTATATTCTTTTTCTTCTTTAAAAATACTATTTAAACTTTCGTATATTTTAGTATCATTATCTACTAAATAAATCTCTTGTATCATAATTTCTCCTCTTTTGTGTTTTATACTGTTGCATTTGCTGTTATTTGTTCTGATAGTCCGTTTACACTATATGCTGTTATTACTACTGTATTTTGACCTGGGTCAAGTTTTTGCCTTAATGATACTTCTTTCATATCAAGTGATGCTCCAGTGTTTTGCCAGTCTGTTGAATAAAATTTTCCATTTACTGTAAGTTCTATTTTCTTTATGTTTTCTTCATCTGTTACTAATATTACCAATTCGTCTCCTTCTTGTGAAACTTTTATTTCTGGCTTTTTAGCTCCTTTAAAGGTTTGCTGTTTAGTTTGTTCATTTCCTGCTGCATCTACTGCTATAACAGTTAATATATGTTCACCTTTTAATATAGAAATTTTTTCTTCTATTTGAGTTTTTGAGTCCTCCCTTACTTCTATTGTTGTATTATCTTCATCATCCCAACGATACATTATATATTTAAGCTGAGTTTCATCTTTTGCTACTATTTTTACTTTTGAGCCTTCTACTAAAAATTCTATTTCTGGATTTATTAGGTCATTATCTTCTTTAAAGAATTCTTTTTCATATGTGTATTCTTTATTATCTATATCTACTACCTTTACATATAAAGTGTTTGTTCCTACTGGTATGTCTATTTTTTCATTAATTACTGTTTGACCTCTTCCTTGAAGAGTGTGTTCTTCTTCTTCATTCCATGAATATACTATTTTATTTATTGTTTTGCTACTTGTAATATTTAATATTACTTTTCCGTTATCTTCTATCATTTGGACTGTTGGTTTTACTACTGTTTTATTTTTATTAGAAGATATTAAAGAAAATATACCTTTTCCTATTAATATAACGGCTAATATTAGCGTAATTATAACAAATATTTTTATAATTGTTTTTATATTTAATGGATTGCCTCTTTTTGGGTTATCCACGAATAAAATCTGATTCATATTTTCACCTCATATCATACTTATATGATAGCACAAGCGATTTTTTTTGTAAAGAATTTTATGCTATTTTTATTAAGCAATATTTGGTATTTTGTTACAATTCAAATTTGTATAATATCTTATTTTACCGTAGGGGCTAAATCGGTTAGGAATACCCCTTTGAGAATACCGAATTTCGCCCTTAGACAATTTAAATATTGATATAAATTAAAATATATGTTTAGGGCGTAATTAGGTAAATTCTAACTAGTATTCCTTATCGATTAAGCCCCTACAATAATTTCAAATTACGAACTTTAAATTATCGCAAAATGACGCAAAAGAGACAGATGACGCATCGGAAAACGTCCCCAACGCGTCATCTTATTTTTTATTTTAGAACTTTCTTTTTAATAAAGATTATTCCTGTAATTAATATTGCACTTGCTAACAATGTTATTCCTGCTATTATGTAAGGCATTCCTGCGTTACCAAATGGTGGTAATATTTTAACAATTTCTGCTCTGTCTGCATCTACTTCTGTTATATTTCCATTTGGGTTTTGGTTACCTACTACTGAGTATGCCATTCTTCTACCTACATTATTGCTTGTTTTTACAATTTCTACAACATTTCTGTATGTTAAGTCGTCTGTTTCGTTTTCTGAAGTGATTAATTGTGTTAATACTAAGTCATCACTAACTGTTGCTTTTGTTTTGTCATATTTTTCAGGTACTAATTCAGTTTTTGCAATATTTGAATTTTGGTTTGTTGTAATTACTGTGTTGTACTTTTTAACTTCATCAGTTAATTTGTTGTTTACTAATGTTTTTGTTTCTTCTCCATTTGCTAATAAAGTTTGTTCATCTATTACGCTCCAACTGTTATTATCTACTGCGTAGAATTGTAAGTTGTTTGCTACATAGTCAATTACTTGATCAGCCTTCGTTTTTACAACTGTTCCTGGATCAGATACTATTCCCGTGTAGTAGAACATATTGTCTTTATAATCTACTTCTCCCTTATTAGTTACAGTTACTTTGTACGAAATTTTAATTGTTGCACCATGCATTAATTCTTCATCCATAGACATTTGAATTAAACCATATTGTGCATCATATGCGTTTCTATCTCTTACTGCTACCATTGGGTCATCTTTTAACATTAAATCTTCATTATAATATTTGAAGTCATGTTCTTTATGGTGTCTCCATAATACATTTGCCATTTTATCTGTTGCATCAAATAATGTTGATCCGTCTGCTAATGTTAATTTAATGTTTGTTACTTCTTTATTAACTGAAAGCTGAGCTTTTGGTCTTTCTTCTAGTCCTAAGTTTAAGTTTTGAATTTTATATGTTGTATTATTATATTTTTCTTCACCATAGTTTCCTTGCTCTCCAGTTCCTGTTCTGTCATATTCAACTTCTATGTCAATTATACCTGTTTCAGCTGTCATTTGAGTTTTTGCCATTAACTCTGTTAGCATATTTTGTAGTTCTTCTCTTGAATAGTAAACTTTATTTCCTTTACTGTCTACAAATACAGCTGCCTTTTCATGTGATGCTAACACTCCTGCAATTCTATTTATAACTTCTTTATCTGAATATCCTATTACATCTTCTCTACTGTTTAATGTAGCATTTTGTCTATAATATTGTGTATTTACATTGTTATCTGTCATAATGTCTTTTGCATCTGATATTTTAGAATTAGCATCTGATGCTGTAATGTTGTATATATATGAGCATGAAGTATGGTTATTTGCATATGTAGAATAATCTGTTACTCCTGCTTGATATGTTGTTGTTTTGTAATCTTGACCATTATATGATTTTTCATTTTGTCCTTGCCATTCAGAAATTCCTGTAGATTCAGATACTTTTGGAAGTGCAGTTTTCACTGTATCTCCATAAATATATCTAACTATATAATTTCCTGTAGGATATGATTTAAATACATATTTTCCTATAGTATTATCTACTACATCTGGTATTAATGGTGTTCCACTTTCACCTATTAAATTAATAATTGGTTTATATGTTCCTTGACCAGATGAGAATCTTTCCCATACATATTCTGTTCCATTATTCATAAGTTCTACTAATTCTACAGTTAGTCCATTTATTGAAACTTCTTTTGAATTATCGTATATACCATCACCAACTGCTGTTACTTGTTCATTATTAATTACATTTCTTTCATCTTCCCAAATAATACCATCCATTGTTCTACATACTATTTCACCATTTTCTCTGTATATTATTAATCTGATATTTGGTGCTTTATCTGTATCGTCTTCAAAGTTATTGTAGTTAATATTTCCATCTTTTGGTACATCATTTGGATTTATATTTCCTGGTACTGAGTCTCTATCGAATAAACCTGCAACTTTGTTTCCTGAAGTTTTTCCTACATTTGGTATATATGTTCCATCTCTATAATATGTTTTGAATCCATTTATTTCTGCAATGTTTTCTTTTCCTACTCCAATTGCTGTAGCTTTTTCTACTGTTTCATCAAGTCTTATCCAATCTTCACCGTTTACATTATCTTTCTTAACTTTAAATGTTAAGTAAATATATGCTGTTTGACCTGTAGTTAATTTTTGTCCTTGTAATCCTTGTACATATATTGCATCATAACCTGCTATATCAGTTGAATTAGAATTTCCATACATACTTGTGTATGATGCATTTACAGGATACTGACCTTTATTTTTTCCGTTTTTTATTTCAATATATGAACGGTCATTTACATATTCATAATCTTCATCAAAGTAGTCTACAACTTCTGTTATTTCACCTTGTATACTTTGTGATTGATTACGAACAGTTAGCTTGTATGTTACATATACATTTAATTCATCTGCTTTAGTTTTACCATATGCAGTTGCATTATTGCCATAGTTTGATGCTTTATATTGATAATCTGAACCAAATATTTCTCTTGAATATTTAGTATTGTAATAGCTATCAGAAAGTCTTACATTTATATCCCAAGTTCCATGGTCTGTTTCATCTGCAAAACTTCTTGTGTCATAATCATATGTATGAACTTTTCCATTTATTTCTATTGTTGCTTTTTGTACGTCTTTTCTTAATGCCATATCAAATTGTTCTCTTCTATTTAATCCGAAATCAATTTGTAAGTGTGATGGATATAATGCTGGATAAAATACTCCTGCTACTGTTCTTGATTCTGTGCTTTCATTAAAGTTATCCCAAATTGGGTAATTTACTCTTGTACCATTATATCCTGTGTATGAAGATATTCTACAGTCTTCTATAAATTGTAATTTACTTTTTGTAGTATTATTATTTCCAAATTTATTTAATGTATTTGTATATGCTGTTTGATAGCTCTTAGTTTCTACTGCTTGCTCAGTTAAATAATCATATATTTCTTTAATACCATATGGTGTTTCTGAGCTTTCTTTTTCTATTATCCAAGCTGTGTTGCTAGAACCATTTGAATAATATAAACTTCTTCTTACTGTGTAATTTCCTGGTGCTGAACCAATTTGTGCGAAGTGATTATTAAAGTTTACTCTTTCATTTGGGTCTTCTGTTCCATTATTTTTCAATCCTTCAAGTCTTTGTTCATTTGTTAATGTGTTGTCATATTTTGTTGCTTGATATATTTGTCCATCATAAACAAATTCTATGTAGTATTTCCTTTGAGCATTTAAATTATTAAATTCATAGTATCCATCTTTATCTGTTACTGTTCTTGCTACTTCTGTTCCACTTTGCTCATGTAATATAACTTCTACACCTGGTTTTACATTTTCGCTTTCATCTTTAATACCATTTGGTTCACTACGTTTACTTGAATCTTCATCTTCCCATACACGACCTGCAAGTTTTATTTGTAAATTCTTTTCAGGTGGTGTAGTTGGCTTATTTGGTGGTATCCTTGTTGGTTCTTTATGTGCTGGTATTGGTATATCTAACGAAGAACTATTTAATTTTCTTTCTCCTTCTGCTGACATTAATCTTTGGCTTGGATCTGATGTTGCTATTATTTTCGCAGACGCTACTTCACAATCCCAACAATTTACTGTTGTACTATGTGATTTTGTACAACCTGATGGACAATTTTTGCTATGTGAACCTTTTTTAGTATGTGTATGTGTAGGATGATCAAAAGTGTAGCTTGTTTCATACCTAGTTCCTTTATAATATGTAAGAGTTGCTGTTGCTTCCATCCATTGGAATTCAAAATGTACTTCGTTTATTTGTTCTTCCTTTTCAGATACATATTTTACATAGTACTCTTCTCCTGATTTTGGATAAGCCTGTGGGTTTCTATCAACCATTTCTACGCTATCTGGTGTAAAATATTTTGGAGTTATTTCAGTTCCACCTATTATAAATGATTTTATTTCTATTCGTCCACTTTCTGCTTCTATATATGCATTAGATATTCCTCCAAATGCTATATTATCATATTGCCCATTACCATATTGTAAACCTGGAAATGGTCCAGCTATATATTCTTTTGGGTTTTGTGCAACACTTATTTTTACATTATCTGCGCTACCAGTTGGGTTAGCCATTTGGTTCATTTGGCCTGGGTTAAATTCTCCATATTTTGCGGCTTCTGCAAGAATTCCATCAGACCCTGCACTTGATGGTGGTGTTGCTGAGTTGTTACTCATTGAGCTTCCCCACATTGCATATTGTTTTTCCTCTGACCAATCATTTACTCCTGGCGCTGGATATGTTACTATATATGCTTCTTCTGGAGTTGCCTCCCTTGTACCATCTATACTATAATATATTTTTGATTTTAATGGTACTCTGTTTTCTACATATACATGAGTCATACATGATGCTTTATCATTTTTATGTGCTTCTATATCTGCTTCTAAGTCTTCATAGTAGTCACCTTCTAAGCTTACATGCCCACCTTTTTGTGCACAATATATTTGTGATATTCCACTTACTTCAAAGTGAATTGGTTCAAAACCTATTACTGTGCTTTGATCTGCTACAAATACTGAGCCTGGTGCTAAGCCTAAAACTTCTTCACCTTCTGCTTTTTCAATTGATACATTCTTCATTAAGAAGTTAGGTATAGATTTGATTGCTAAAAATGCTACTATTGTAACTAATGTTATAAATACTAAATTAATTATTCTTTTTATATTTTTATTCATATCTAATACCTCCTTCCTACATTCTTCTTAGTACAAATTTTCTTATATAGTAAATACTTACTCCTAATACTGTACATATAATTACTGAAATTATTGCTGTATAAATTACCACATCACCTGTTTTTACACTTATTACAACATCTGCTGATGACATGTCGTCTTCACCATTTACTTTGTTTGCTGGTGTTGAGTCTATATCTGCTATGCCTTCTTCGTTGTATACTTCGTAAAGTTCTGCATTGTTATTTACTATTCCAACATTTTTATCTGTCATTTTTCTTGTTAATGTTAATGTTAATTCTTTAGACTCACCACTTTCTAGTTTTATATTTGCTAAACTAGAATTATATAAGTCTCCATTTGTTGATTCATACCAATCTCTATTTAATTCTGAATTGAATTTCATATCTTTTGGTATATAATCTACTACCTTTTTAACGTAGTTTGCTTTTGCCCCTTCATTTGTAACAACTATTTTGTAATCTATTATAACTGTTGCATTTGAAAGTTCTTTTGCTGGAATTTCAACTTTTGCAAGTTTTGCATTTTCATAATCATAAGTTTTTACTGTATTTCCATATGTTAGTGTTATTTTTGAAATATATTTATCTAATCTTAAATCTGATTTGTCTGATTCAAGTAGACCTATATCTATATTTCTTGCATTTTCTTTATTAATTATTATTAAGTCTGATATTGCTACTGTTTGTTCTTTTCCGTTTATATTCATATTTGTATTTATAAAATCAGAGTTTACACTATTTTGTACTCCATTTGCTCTATAACTTGTTAAATCATATTTTGCAGAATTATATACAAATACTACTATATATTCTCCTGATGGTAAGTTGATAAATCTATATTCTCCATTAGAACTTGTTTGTGTTACTTTATCTGCTTCCGAGTCAACATCTTTTACTATTTCATTTGTATTTTTATTTAGTAATCTAACTTCTATTCCAGGTAATGTTTGTTCTTCTTCATCTCTTTGTCCATTTTTATTAGTATCTAACCATGCTGTTCCTGAAATTATATATCTTCCTTCTTTTTGTGGTTTATCACTTGGTCCATCTATTAAGTCATGTGCTTCTTTGTTATATTCAATACTTGCTTTTACACTATTTGATGTTATTTCTTCAAACATATCTCCTGAAATTACTGCATAATTCGTTATTTCTTTTTCTGTAACTCCATCTGGTAATAGTTCTGCCTCCATTGTTACTGTAACAGTTATTTTTTCATTTGCTTGTAATGAATTTATTTTTGTTTCTAAAGTGTTTGCATTTGTTACATTTCTTGTTATATCTAATTCATATCCTGTTTTAACTATTTTAGCATTTACTACTTTCATTCCTTCTGGAATTATATTTTTAAAGTTAATGTTTTTTACATATACTTTGCTATTGTTTTCAATATCATATGTAAATGTTATTCTTTCTTTTTCTTTTACATATCCACTTGAAGGTGCATTTTGTTTGAACCCTAAATTTACTTTGCTTACTTCATTTTTTGTTATATTTGAGTAATGCATACCTGTATTATTTGCCTCACCTGCCATTGAAAATTCTATAATTCCTTGTGCATCATTTACTTTTGCTACAATTATACATTCAATATAATTTCCTTTTGGAAGATTATTTATTGTGAATATAATGTCATTTCCTTCCATACGTTTTGAATATGTTATTTCATTGTTTGGTATAGTTCTTGCTTCTATTTTAGCATCTTTTATTTCTAAACCATTTGGCATCTTTGCTCTTAATACTAAATTTTCTAAATCTTGTGAACCATTTGCTTTTACTACTGCTGTATATTCAAGTTCATTACCTTTTACTAAAGTATATGAACTAAATTTATTTGCTCTTGTCTCAATAGTCATATATCCTTCTTTGATATTTAGTTTATATTCATTAGATACTACTTCTTTTTGTAGTTTATCTGCCATAACTCTTACTTTATTATTAAGAGTTACTTCTGATTCAATTATTTCTTCTTCTAAAATATATAAATTGTTTCTATATTCTTCTATGTTTTCTATTCTTAATTCATATTCAATAGATTTAGTTTGACCAGCTGGTATTTTACCTACATTAATTGTTTTTTCTTGTGCATCACTTTCTTCATATCCAAAGAATAGTTCTTCTTCTTTGTATTCAGTATGTTTTGTAGTATATTCATATACCAATTGCCCTTCAGGGTTTGCTATTTTACTTACATCTTCAGTAAAGAATACTTCTCCATTTTCCATATAAGTATATATTTTTCCATTTGGTGCAGTTATATTTAATTTTACATTTTCTGCATCAACTGTTCCTGTATTTTTTATGTTTGCTGTAAATTTTACATATTGTCCTTCTCTTACAATAGAGTTTTCTTCTGAAGTAGATTTTAATTCTACTTGTAATTCTGGTGCATCTCCAGTATATAATTTTACTTTGTTTGCTTTTGCTCTATCATTTATTATTTGTTCTTCTTTAACATTATCAAAATATACTGTATATAATGAATTTGTTTCTTCTGAATATCCTAAGTTTGCTGGAACTTGCACATCGTAATTAAATTTAACACTATCACCTATGTTCATCTCATAATTATTTAATACTATTAGGTATGATTTAACCTTTGTATAATCTTGAACTTCAGCTTGCCATCCATTTTCTCTATTTTCTAAATCTTGTGTTGCTGTTCCATTTTCTGAGTAATAAATGCTTACATTTTCAAATCCATTTGTATTTATAGGGCTTGTCATTGGTGCATCAAATGTGTTTTCTAAGCTTTCGTTTGAGTCTATATCGTTTGCACCTTGCATTAATGTTCTTCCTAAAATACGTACATTATTTATTTTATTGCTGTAATTATTTATTACTTGTATTTCTGCTTTTGCATTTTGTGCTACTGTTTGTACTTCAAGTACTGCTTCTTCATTTTCAGTTAATGCCATTAGGCTTGCACCTTTTGCATAGTTTTCTATTTTATTTACTGTTACTATTCCTGTTGGTGCTATAAAGTTTATTTCTTTATTTACTTCTATTTGTTCATTTTCATTTGAAACTATCATTTTTACATTTTCAGCTTTGTTTGGTGTTAAATTATTTACTGTTATATCTGCTAAAATAACTAAGTTTGCTCCGCCTGAAATTGCATCAATACTATACATTGTTTGAGTTCCTGCTAAGTTTACAACAATTTGTTTTCTTCCATTGTTATTTACTACATTCCAATTTGCTATTTTTAATTCAGTTTCAAATGGTAATTGAATATTTTTTATATTAATGTTTTCTATATATTCTGGTAAATCAATTACAATGCTAGGGTTTTTATATAATTTGTTAAATATAGAATTTGTATTTAGTATTACTTTAAGTTCTACATCTTCATTTACTACTACTGTTGATAAACCTAAATTGCTTATTTCTAACCCTGCTGTAGTTTGTGGTTCTACTAAAGCTGTTTGTATATTTTGTGCTTTTTCTACTATTGTTTCATTTCCATTTATCGCTGTTCCTACTATTTCTTGTTTAAGCATTTGAATACTTTGCATTTGAGCCTTAGTGTAATTACTATTACCTAATATTTCTTTTTCAAAGTTAAATACTAATTCTCCATCGTTTTCTGGTTTTGATGTTTCTATAATTACACTTGATGCATTTAATTCTATTGTTTTTTCTTCAGTATCTTTATTTATTATTACTTCACTATTTTCTGTAATAACTTTAATAGTTCCTTCTTCACCTAAAACTTTTAGCCATGCTTCTTTTTCTATTTTTAAGTTTTTGTATATTGTATTTGCTGTATATTCGTTACTATCTATTACATATTTATCTGTTACGGCTGAAAGTTTTACTCCATCTACTAATTCTGGCATTGCTATATTTGATGTTACTTTCTCTTCATATGTTGTATTTATTTTTTCTTTTCTATCATAATTTGCGTATATGTAACCTTTGCTTATGTTTTGAACTGTTTCTACTTTGTAGTCTACTATGTCTCCAACTTTTTCTGTTAAAATAGCTTCATTTGCATAAGTTGCTGGTAATACTTTTTCATCATAACTATACACTGTAATATCTGATAAAGCATTTATTGTTATAGCTGTTTCCTCTACAACTGCTGTTTCTGAATATTTATATGTTATTATAAATTCATTTAGCATATTATTATTAAAAACAATTTCTTTGTTTTCATTTTCTATATTTTGTGCTATTATTCTTACAATTTTATTTTCTTTATCATAGCTTGAAGTATAGTTTTCTGTATTTTGTTTGTTATATACTGTTACTTCTTCTGGAGCTATTCCATTTATTTCTGGTACTGAAATTTCTATTTTATTTTGTTTTATTGGTAACCTATTATCTTTTAAATTAGACTTAACATCTACTTGCATTATTAAACCTTTTTGCCCATTTATATCATATGGTACATATTTTGTAATTTGAGCTTCTAATATACTTTCGGTTTCTAGTGTCCATTTTAAGTTTAGCTCAATTTCTTTTCTAATTTTACATTCTTTTCCTTTTTCATCTATGTATGTACCTGTTAAAATTACTGAGCTTATTTTATTTAATTGTTCTTCTGAAATTACATTTTTAGTTTCAAATGTGAATGGTATGTCTAACTCTACTGTTTCCCCATTATCAATTTGATTTAAAACTATACTGTTATTTTCAATTTTTGCTACTTTTTCTGATTCTAGCTCATTTGAAATTTTGAAATTTGAATCGACAAAATCGACCCTAGCATTTTTCAAATATCCTGCATTCTTTACAGTTATTTCTGCTACGACCTTATTTTCTTCTCCTACGTTTTTTATTGCTTCGTATTTTTCTTCTTCAAAGTAAGTATCAAACTCTACATTTTGGTGCTGTGTTTTGCTATTTTGATTTTTTAATTTTGAATCTGTTGCAAAAACTGCTCCAAGGCTTGAACCTATTGTACTTACGTGTGCTAGCATCATAATAAATACGATAGCACTTGCTATAATTTTGTTACCTTTTTTGTACATAGAAAAATCCTCCTAATTTTTTATATTTTATTTTTATTTTTTACAATATTGCCTATATTTTATTATACACCTTTTTCTGGCATTTTTCAACGTTTTTAGGATATTTTTTAAACTTTTTATGTATATCATGTTTTATTCTACTTTTATCGACTTTTTTCGTGATTTTATTTATGGTTTTTATATATTTTAAAAATATTCTATTACTACTGTAGGGGCTTAATCGGTTAGGAATACCCGCTAGAATTTACCCAATTACGCCCTAATCGCATATTTAAATTTGTATCAATATTTAAATTTCATAAAGGGCGAAATTCGGCATTTCCAAAGAGGTATTCCTTACCGATTTAGCCCCTACAGTATAAATATATTGTTTGTTTACTGTATTTTTAGCGCATAATACCCCTTAATTATATATATTATATATATTTTTACATATTTAAACGTATTTTTCAATGTTCCAAAACCTTTGTATATAAAAATATCGTGTAATGCACTACGGAAGTACGTTTTCAGCTATTTATATTAAATTTTTATTACATTTCTTATTATTTTATTATTTTTTTGTAACACTATTGTTTTTTTTGAATATTATTATAATGATATGATATAAAAAATAGATTTAATTTGGTCGATTAAAACGTGCGACCCCTATAAAAATTTATTTTAAGAGAGGATGTGCTGTTTATGAATGAGGAAATGTTCAATAATCTCGCAAATATGCTTGATAACAGTAACAGTAGCAATACTAATAATTTTAATAATTCTATCAATAAAAATACGAATATGAACAGTAATAATTCTAACTATAATAATAACAGCAAAAATAACAATAATACCTCTAATACTAATTTCGAAAATGATTTTCAAAATATATTTTCAAATTTTAATGTAAATTCTAATAATAACTCTGATACATCTAACTCAAACAATGGATTTGATTTTTCTAATATTGATATGGCTACCATTATGAAAATTAAAAATGTTATGAGTAAAATGAATAGTAACAAGGATGATCCTAAATCGAATTTACTTACTTCTTTAAAACCTTATTTAAGAAATTCTAAAAAAGAACAACTTGATAAATATATGAAAATTATGAATTTAACCTCTGTAATGGAGGTATTTAATAATATTGGTGGTGATAGTATAAAATGATAGCACCTAACCCTTTTTTTCCTCAATTTAATCATATGAGGTATAACAATAATAATATACATAATTTTAGTAATAAGTTTAAAGGAAGTACCCAAACTCCTTATGCCCCTAACGCTAATTTAGGAAGTTATAAAAACAATACATATAATAATAATCCTAAATCAAATAATTTAGGTTCAAATTTTTCACATTCTTCAAATAATTTTTCTAATACATTTAATATGGATAATATAGAAAAAGAAACAAAACAAACTGAACAATTTTTTGAGATATTTGGAATTAAATTATACTTTGATGATTTATTAATTATTGCACTTCTTTTCTTTTTATATAAAGAAGAATGTACTGATGATTCTTTATTTATTATTTTGATACTTTTATTATTAACATGATTTTTTTAGATTAAAAATTTATTGATTATAATTTATTTAGATAATTTTGACCTTTATAAAATATATGTATGATTAATACTTCTTGTGTATCATCTTTTATTTCATAAATAATATTATAGTTATTTATTTGAATTTCTCTTAAAATTCTATTTTTATTATACATAGGTTCAATCTTTTTGAACCTATGTGGCATAAAATTTAGAGTATTTATTTTTTTAATTACCTCGTTATAAAATTTTTTAGCTATTATTGGTTCTTTTAATTTATTCTTTAAATAATATATAATTTCTCCAAGTTCTTCTTTAAAAGTTAAGGTGGGAAGAACCTTGTATTCATTAATGTAAATCATATTCTTCCTCCATTTCTGTACAAAATTCTTTCATTGTTTGGTATTTCCCTTCGTCTACGTCTTTAAGTCCTTGCTCTATTTTTTTCCACATAGCTTTTTCAAATTCTTCTTGTGTTTTATAATGTTTATTAAAATGTTCTTCTACTAGTCTATCAATTCTTTCTTCTTCTGTTTCTTTTTTTACTTTAATAATCTCTTCGTATAATTCGTCACTTAAAACAACTAAATCGTTAGTTCCATTTTTCGTAATATACATAGGCTCTTTTGTTTCATGACAGATTTTTGAAATTTCATTATAATTATTTCTTAAATCTGCACAAGGTCTAATTAATGCCATAATATTTCCTCCTTTTTATATTTGTTATAGACAAATTATATCATAATTATGATATATGTCAATATATTTTTATACTAAAACAGAACATTTCAAAATAAAATGTTCCTGTTTTAAGTTTTATTCTAATATTATTTCTTCGTTTTCACCTACATAAGCATATTTTTTTCTTCCTTCTGTTTCCTCTTCCTCTGAAACTTGTTTTTCTTTTATTATATTTGCTATACGTATTTGTGGGCAATCTATTCTATTTGCTGCTATTATTGCTTTTTTATTTCCTTTTGCACCTGCATGTGCTAAACCTCTTAAGTTTCCTAGTATTACTATATTTTCTTCTGCTATTACTTCTGCTCCTCCATTTACATCTCCTATTATTACAATGCTTCCTTCATATTCTATTCTTTGACCAGAACGTAATGAGCCTTTATGGAATTTTGTTGTTGAATCTTCTATTTCTTTATCAAATGTCTTCTTTATTCCATGCAATCCTAATGTTTTTGGTGTTTCAAATTCTATTTTTACATCTATTTGATCTTGTACAAGTTCTTGTATCTCATCCATTTCAATAGTTTTTAATGTTTTTCCTTTAACTTCAATTGGTGTCTTTTCTTCTTTATATAATTTTTTTAGTTCAGGTAATTTTTCTTTTAAATCTTCTAATATTGCCTCATGTGTAGCTGTTTCTTTTATTTTTATTATAATTTTATCTTTTTTTAAATTTACAAATATATTTGATTTTTTCATTTTTGTTATTTCTCCTCTTTTTGATTTTACTTTTCTATTTTATTTTCTTTAGTTTTTAATTTCGGTTGTTTTGGAAGTTAGAAGTTGGAGGTTGGAGGTTGGAGGTTGGATTTGGGGTAGTTTCTTCGAAGTTCGGACGGCTAATAGCCGCCCCTACAATTTTGTTTTCTGATTTCCGACATCCGACTTCTGACCTCTAATTTTGTATTTGTGTTGTTGGTTTGGCAGTCATATTTTCGGTTACTTTGTTTGCGTTCATTCCAAAATATTCTGCTATTATATCTCTTGCTGTTTCTGAGTTGTAGCCTCCGCTTCCTCCATTTTCTACCATTACTACTACTGCTATTTCTGGATCGTCAAATGGTGCAAAACCTACAAACCATCCATTTGTTTTTCCTTTTATTCCTGTTTGAGCTGAACCTGTTTTTCCTCCTACTTCTATATTAAAGTTTTTAAAGTATGAATATGCTGTTCCTCCAGATTCACTTGTAACTCCTCTCATTCCTTCTTTTATTGCTGATAAATTATTGGGGTTAAAGTCTAATTCTGTTGTTTGTGCACTTTCTATTCCTAAACGTTCTTTTATAAAATTGTTTAGTTCTTCTTTTGGAATACTCTTTCCGTCTATATCTATTATATCTTTTATTATAGTTACATCTATATCATTTCCACCATTTGCTATTATGCTTATATATTTTGCCATTTCTATTAGTGTAAAACTATTATCATGTTGTCCAATTGCTGCTTGAAGTGTATTTCCGCCTGTAAATACTGTGTTTCGTGCCTTTGATGTTTCTTTACTTGAAACTATTCCTTCTACTTCTCCTAAAAGCTCTATTCCTGTTTTACTTCCAAGTCCTAGCGACCTAGCATATCTTGATAGTGTATCTATTCCTATTCTATTTCCTAATTCATAAAAGAAATAGTTACATGAATGTTTTATTGCATCTGTTACATTTAAATATCCATGTCCTCTTCCATAGGAATTGTATAACCAACATTTTGGCTGATAGTCTTTTGTATATCTATATATTCCAACATCATTTATTTTTTCTGTTGTCGAAATTGCTCCAGTTTCTAATGCTGCTAAAGCTGTTACCATTTTGAAGGTAGAACCTGGTGCATATACAGAAGATATTGCTCTATTTAGGAAAGGGTGATTTGCTTCTTCTGATATATATTCATTATATTTTTCGTTACTTATTCCGTCTACAAATAATTGGGGCTCGAAGTCTGGATAACTTACCATTGATAAAACTTCACCTGTTTTTACATTCATTACTACTGCAGATGCTGCATCTGCTGCATAAGGAGTTCCAAACCCACCGCTTCTTATTTTTTCTATATTTGCTTTTAATGCGTTTTGTGTTACTTGTTGCAGGTTCGCATCTATTGTAAGAACTACACTATTTCCTGCAATCGCTTCTTCTACTGTTCCTTCTCCTGTTATTGTTCCTTCAACATCCATATCTATTTGTTTTATTCCATTTTTACCTTTTAGATATGGTTCAAATATATACTCTATTCCTGTTTTTCCTATTCTATCATTTAAGTCATAATTTTCATTTTCTTTTAATTCATTTTCATCAATTCTTCCAACATATCCTAATATATGTGATGCTAAATTTCCTGATGAGTAACTTCTTACTGCTCCTGTTTGAATTGTAAGCCCTGGAAATTTGTCATTTTGCTCATTAAATATTGATACGCTTTCTTTACTTATATTACTTGCAAGCTCCACATTTTTTGTACTACTATATCCATCTTTTGATATTGTATATCTCATTGACATTATTTTTTTTGTATCTGCTATATTATCTGATTCTATTTTGTATTTTTCTTTTAATATGTAAAAGCATTCTTCCGCATTTTTTTGTTCTTCTATATTATTTTGTTTTTTCCATTTCTTAGCAGATTCTTCACTTATCGTAAATTCAAATGGTTCTATTTTTATTGGTAGCTCATCTCTATATGAGTCTTTATTACTTTCTAATACTTTTACAATATTTAGTAATGAATTATTTAATGTTTTATCATCTATTTTTGTTTTGTATAATTGCAATATATAGCCTGATTTTGTAGTTGCTAGTTTATTACCTGATTGATCTAGTATATCTCCACGTGCCGCTTGCAGAGTACTCTCCCTTGAAAGCCTTGTATTTGACTGCTCTCTATAATCTGCTCCTTTAATTATTTGAAGGTTAAATAATTGAATAAGTAGTATTATTCCTATAACATATACTAATGCTGATACAATATTATATCTTAATTTATCTTTTTGAGTTCTTGTTTTATTCAATCTTTTCCCTCCTTCCAAAACTCGAAGAGTTTTGTACTATTCACTATTCATTATTCATTTAAGCCTTTTCTTCGAAGCACGGACGACTAATAGTCGCCCCTACAGCTAAAAATATCTCGTTAATATTTTCTGGCCCTTATATATATCTTCTATTTTATACCCTACAATTTGTATTAATGGATATAAAATTACCGTTAAAATTGCATTATATAATACTTCTATCAATATAATTCTTATAAAACTTAAAATTTCTATATTTGTATTTAGCATTATTATACTTAATACATAACTTCCTATTTCAAATATAAATGTACTTCCTATTACCATAAGCATAATTGTAATTTTACTATCTTTTGAGAAATTTTTGTCAAAGTATCCACCTAAAATTGCAACTGCTGTTAGCATAATGGCATTTATTTCTATAGTTTTACCTATTACTATATCTAAAAACAATCCAAAAGTTAATCCAAATATTATACCATATTTCATTCCTAAAAATAAACTTATAAATAATACTAAAATTATAAATAAATTTGGTTTTACTCCAGCTATTGTAAACCAACTGAAGAAGTTGGCTTGCAAAAAATATATAATTAAAAAGGTTAATATTAAACCTATTATTGTTATTGTTTTTTTCATTTTTAGTTTCCTTTATTGTGTAATTACTAATACTGTTTCTAGTTTTGAGAAGTCTACAGCTGTTTTTACCTTAGCATATCTATCTACTATATTTTTTGTATTTGATACTTTTGTTACTGTTCCTACTATTATTCCCTTTGGATATACTCCTCCTAATCCTGACGTTTCTATAGTATCCCCTTCTATTATGCTTGCCTCTGTTGGAATATATGTTGCTGTTAATGTACTATTTGCTTCTAGTGTTCCTCTTGCTATTATTGTATCTCTTGAAGCTGTTAATGTACAACTTATACTACTTGATGTATCTACTATCGTTTGTACTTTTGCTGTATTTGACGTTACTGATATTATTTGACCCACTAAGCCTTTGTCCGATATTACTGCCATTCCTGCTTTTATTCCATCGTTTGAACCTACATTTATTACTATACAATTATTGTAATTACTTATATCTTTATTTATTACATATGCAGGTACAGTAGAGTACTGCGTATATTTATCTTTCAAATTAACATACTCTTTTAATGTTTCGTTTTCTGATTTTACTATTTCGAATTCTCTTAAGTCTTGTTGTAATTTGCTATTTTCCTGTTTTAGATTCTCATTTTCTTCTTTTAATTTGCTTACATCTGTGAAAAATTGATTATTTCCTGATATCCAATTTTTTAAATATGTTAAACCATTTTGAATTGGCATTACAAAAAAGTTCGTTAAACCTTGTACATATGATAGATTATCTATTTTTATATTTGACATTGTTACTATAACTATAAGTATAATTATTGATATTGCTATTCCAACAATCTTATTTTTATTTTTTTTATACATAATCTATCCTTTCTCAAAACTCTCTGAGTTTTGTACTATTCACTATTCATTATTCATTATTCACTATTCATTCTTTTGTACGAAATTCGGTAAATTCTTTCTGGTATTTCTTACCGATTTAGCCCCTACATTAATTTTGTATTCTTCACATGGGTATTCCTTCGAAGAGCGGACGAGCTATGTTCGCCTCTACAATTCAAATTTTGATTGTCCAAAAGGGACAGATTACCCATTTGGAAACGTCCCCAATGGACACCTAACGTCTTCTTCTTGAATTTACTAACACACTTTTTAATCTTTCTAAATCTTCTATTGTTTTTTCAGTTCCTTTTACAACACAATCTAATGGATTTTCTGCAATATATACTGGCATTCCTGTTTTGTGACTTAATAATTTATCTAGGTTTTGTATTAATGCCCCTCCGCCTGCTAATACTATTCCTTTTTCCATTATATCTGATGCAAGCTCTGGTGGTGTCTTTTCTAGTGTTTGCTTTACACTTTCAACTATATCATTTATAGATTCTGACATTGCTTCCATTACTTGAGATGAAGTTATTTCAACATTTTGTGGTAATCCTGTTGATAAGTCTCTTCCTCTAATAATTATTGGTGTGTCTGTCATAAGTGGTGTTGCACAACCTACCGCTATTTTTATTTCTTCCGCTGTTGTTTCTCCTATTGCCAAGTTAAACTCCTTTTTAACGTAATTTACTATATCTTCATCTAGTTCATCTCCTGCTACTCTTAGGGATGTACTAACTACTATTCCACCTAAAGAAATAACTGCAACTTCTGTTGTTCCTCCACCTATGTCTACTATAATACTTCCACTTGGCTCTGCTACATCTAAATTTGCACCTATTGCTGCTGCCATTGGTTCTTCTATTAAATATACTTCCCTTGCACCTGCTTGAAGTACACTTTCTTCTACAGCTCTTTCTTCCACTTCTGTTATCCCTGATGGAACACCTACTACTACACGTGGTCTTACTACTCCATACCTTTGGCATACTTTTGAAATTAGATTTTTAAGCATTAATTGCGTTGCTGTAAAATCTGCAATTACTCCATCTTTTAAAGGGCGTACTGCTCTTATATCTTCTGGGGTTCTACCTAACATTTCTTTTGCTTCATGACCTGTTGCCAATATCTCTCCTGTTTTATTTGATATTGCTACAACAGATGGCTCTTTTAACACAATTCCTTTTCCCCTTAGTGTAACCAAGGTATTTGCTGTTCCTAGGTCAATTCCTATATCTTTACTTTTTAATCCAAATAATTTCATAATATTTTCCTTTCTCAAACTCGAAGAGTTTGTACTATTCACTATTCATTATTCATTTTGGTAATTTCTTTGAAGAGTGGGCGAAATTCGGTATTCCTAATAGGTATTCCTTACCGATTTAGCCCCTACGGTTTAAAATAATTATTTTTATTATTTTGGTAATTCCTTCGAAGTGCGGTTCGCCGAAAGCGGTGACCCCTACAATATATCCATCTCAAAATTGAATTCTCTCATAACATAAAAAGAGAGTGATACGTATATTATTTTTTATCTCTCCCCTTTTATTTTTTTAACTTTTGTGTATTTTAGATAATATACTTTCAAATGTTCCATCTCCAATAATAATGTGGTCTATTAATTGTATTCCAAATAATTTTGCACACTCTTGCACTCTATTTGTCATTTCTATGTCAGACATACTTGGACTCACATCTCCACTTGGATGGTTATGCACCATTATAATTTTTGGCATTTCCATTTTTATTGCTTCTTTTAAGATGTCTTTTGGCTCTACATATATTTTTGCAGTAGCGCCAATAGAAATATCAATTATTTTTTGAACTATATTTTTTGTGTTTAACATTATTACTTTTAGTATTTCTCTTTTTTCATATCTTAGTTCTTCTATAAGTAAATTAGCAACATCTTTTGGCTGTTTTATAACTACTTTTTTTGTATTTATTGGCCTTGCCATTCTTTTAGCTATTTCACATACTGCTTTTAATTCTATTGCTTTTACTCTTCCAATTCCTTTTATTTTAGTAAGTTCTTCTATTGTAGTTTGCTCTAAAAATCTTAAACTATTACTTTTATTTTCAGTATTTAAATTAAGTATTTTTTGTGCTAAACTAACTGCTGTTTCATCTTTTGTTCCTGTTTTTATTATTATTGCTAATAATTCTGAGTTTGATAAAGCTTTTGCTCCATACATTTCTAATTTTTCATAGGGTCTTTCTGATAATGGTAAATCATTTAATTTTATTGACATGATATATCCTTTCCATAAGCCCCTATTTCAAATCTGAAAGATTTGTACTATTCATTATTCACTATCATTATTCATTTAAGCTATTTCTTCGAAGAACAGACGAGCGATGCTCGCCCCTACAATTTAAATTTTGATTGTCCAAAAGGGACAGATTACCCATTTGAAAACGTCCCCAATGGACACTACACCTTTCTGTAAATTAAAATTGCTATTATAAGTCCAATTATACTAGCTATATTTATTTTAAACATTAAACCAAATGTTATTTGAACAATGTTTAAATTAAGTGATATTGGTGTTTCTAAACCAAAACTTTGGCCATAAGATAACCACCACAAAAAATCAACTTGTCCAGCTAGTTCCCCAAGTAAACCTCCTATTACTAAACCTGATAATATAAATAATATTAATATCCAAATATTTTTATCTCTTGTTGCCACTTTTTATTCCCCTCTTTCATTTGTCTTCTCATTTTTGAGATTTTTTCTTTTGCATTTATGCTCATATTATATATGCATTTTTAATTTTTTTCAAGATATAAGCAGAAAATATTTATAATTGTTAAAATATTCCATTGCTATTGACAATTTATAAAAATTTAGCATATACTACATTAATATTACCAAAAATTGTTCATTTATTTTTAGTATAAAACATGCTATAATTAATATATAAGCTATTAGGAGGATTTATAATGCGTTTTGAAAAACTAAATGAAAATAAAATAAGAATTACTCTTACAAATAAGGATTTGGAAAAAAAGAATATAGATTTTCATTCTTTTATGGCAAACCCTATAGAATCACAAGATTTATTTTTTGATATGCTTGATGAAGCTGAAGAAAAAATGGGATTTGTTACTAAAGATTATCAATTACGATTAGAAGCTATTCAGATTGCTGGTGGAGATTTTATATTAACTATTACAAGAAGTTTACCTGAAAAACAGAGATTACAAGAAAAAAAGAAAATACATATTAGAAGAAAAAATTTGGATGATTTTAATAATACAAATGCTATATATTGTTTTAAGAATTTCGAAGATTTTTGTGCCTTTTCCAATTTTATAAATTGTAATAATATAGCTTATACCAATATAGCTAAAAGCTTATCTCTATATGAGTATAATAATAGTTATTATTTGTGTATTTCTAAAATCAAATTAAATTATCCTAATGCAAAGCAGTTGTTTTCTTCAATTACTGAGTTTGCAAGTTATGTTAGTAATAGTGATTTATTTAAACTTAAACTTAATGAAAATGGCAAATTAATTATGAAAAACAATGCACTTAAAACAGCAATACAGTATTTCAAATAAAAAAAGTGAGTCAAAAGGGACGGGGTAAATTGGCACTCCTAAAGGTGCCAATTTACCCCGTCCCTTTTGACTCACTTTTTTTACAGCCTCTTTTTTTATTCTATAATTTTATTTTTCTTAGTACTGCTTGATTTATCATTGATAAATCTGTTGTTGTTAATCTTCCGTTATAGTCTGTATCTGCTGCTTTTGCTCTTATTCCTGTTAATTCTATTTTGTGTAATATTTGTTGATTTATTATTGATAAATCTGTTGTTGTTATTTTTCCGTTTCCGTCTAAGTCCCCTCTTACTGCTATTTCATATGTATGAACTTCTCCTTTGAAAGTTACTTGTAGTTTATAGCCTGTTCCTACTAATGAAGTATCTGTTATTTCTTCTCCTCGTGCATTTACTACTTTCATTTGACCGTTTGTATCTATTTTACTTAAGAATTCTGCTGACATTGTTTCTGGGCTTACTTTTGTTATTGTGTTTTCAGTTAAATCTATATTGTAAATTTCTGATAATATATAGTATTCTTTTTCTGCCTCTACCCATTTTGCATAAAATGTTTTATTTCCTGTTGATGTGGCTGATATTGATGCTACTGGACTTCCTTCTAATTCTTCATTATCATACCAGCCTGCAAATGTATATCCTTCTTTTGTTACTCTATTAGTTTGTAATATCATTTCTTTTCCATATACATATTTATTTGTTAATGGGCTACTTTGTGTTCCAC
>CAPNDH010000002.1:53986-81649 GCA_948664205.1 uncultured Clostridia bacterium
TTCATAACCTTCTTTTGTTACTCTATTAGTTTGTAAAATCATTTCTTTTCCATATGTGTATTTACTTGTTAATGTTCCATTTGGTGTTCCACCATTTAGTTCATATGTTATATTATATGTGTTCCTATTATAGTATAAGTGTAATACTAAACTTCCATTTCCTGCTACTGTTCCTGTTTCTACTTTGTTTGGATGGTTTTCATTTTTTTCAAAGCCTTCCCTTGTTTTATATTCTGCTGTTACTACAGTATCTGTTGTTCCTGTTTTTGGCTCTTCTTCTTCAATATATCCTTCTACTTCTGTATCTAAACTTCTAAAGTGATGGATTACTTTGTATGGAGTATCTGCTCTTGCTGTCCATATTGCATTTACTGTTAAATCACTTGTTATATTTGTTATATCTTCACTCCATGATAAATCATATCCTGGTTTTGTCCAATTTGGCGGTGTTGCGCTTTCTCCACTATTTACAGTTTGTGTATCTGTTCTTTCGGTTCCATCTTTAAATGTTACTGTGAATGTGTTTCTTTCCCATATTGCATTTACTATTAAGTCACTTGTTATATTATCAAATGGCTTGTCCCAACCTATAAATTTGTATCCTTCTTTTGGAGTTACTTCTGGTGCTGTTGCACTTTTTCCTTCACTAACATACTGAGTTTTTAGAGTTTTAGTTCCATCCATAAATTTAACTTCATAACTATAATCCATTACTGTTATTTTTTGTGGTTCTGTATAATTTTCTTGACGGTATAATATAGTAGGTAAATATCCCCATAGCCATAGTCCACCATTATTATCAATAGCACTTCTTCCATTTGCAATATTTATATCTACAAGTGTTACATCATTTTCTATTCGTTTTGAAACAGAAGTAGCTTGTGAATTACCTCCACCATTCATTACCATAGATGTCCAAATTTTTCCATCTACATCTAATGCCATAAGTCCATTTACTTTATTAAATTTTGTACCACTTAATATTTGTATAGGAGTTGATGTTGATTTTGTTGTTTCATCTTTTACACTTCCACTGTTTAAACTTCCAGTTCCCCATAGGTTTCCTGATGTGTCTATCATTAAACTATAATCATTATCGCTTATATAAATTTCTTTAAATTTTGTACCTACCATTATTTGTTTTGGCTCATTATATTTTGTTCTTGTTGTTCCATCTCCTAGTTCTCCAGAATAGTTATCTCCCCATGCCCATAGGTTTCCTAATGTATCTATTGCTAAACTAGCGTCATCACTTGCATAAATTTTATCAAATTTTGTATTTGATTTTATTAATTTTGGTACATTAGAGTCTGTATTTGTTCCATCTCCTAGTTGTCCGCAATTGTTATGTCCCCATGCCCACAAATTACCTTCTTGATCTATTGCTAAACTATGATATTCGCTATCTGATATTTCTTTAAATTTTCTACCTGACATTATTGGCTTTAGTTCGTCAGAGTCTGTATTTGTTCCATCTCCTAATTGCCCATAATTATTTCTTCCTTTTGCATATAAGTTTCCTTCTTGATCTAATATTAAATGATTTGAAGCTTTGCTGTATTTTATTTCATTTGAAGGAATATTAATTTTCCTTGAACCATACCATAAGTTTCCCTCTTCATCTATAAAGTTTTCTCCATTTTCGTATACAAATTTGGTATCTTTAGAGAATTGTGTAACTTGTGCCGTTGAAAGATTTCCAAATGCAGGGTTTCCTAATAGTTTATATTTACTATTTAAATAACTATTATTACCCCATGCCCATAGATTTCCTTCTTCATCTAAGGCTAAAGCATAACCTCCTCCCATACTAATATCAGTAATTGGAGTAGTATTTTCTATTTTAGTTGGTGTATCTACATTAGTTGTTGTTCCATTTCCTAATTGGCCTATACCATTTCCTCCCCATGTCCATATATTTCCTTCTTCATCTAATGCCATATAAGACACGCCATCTGTACCAACATAAATACCTGCAGATACTTTCTTGAATTTTGTTCCATTAGTTAACTGTGTTGGCATTTTGTTTTCAGAATCATAATTTTCCCATTTCCACAAATTACCATTTATATCTATTGCGACTCTTGTATTTTCTCCATTTGATAAAGTTTCCAATTTTAATTCTAAGTTTAAGTTTATTGGAATATTTGATCTAACTATCGAACTTGCTGTAGGATTTACACTCTCACCCCATGCCCAAATATTTCCTGCCTTATCAATTGCTAATGTCTGATTTGCATCTGCGGCTACTTCTTTATATTTTACTCCTTCATTTATTTTTGTAGGCTTAAGGATTTCGTGATCACCTGAGTTTGAATCTTTTCCTATTCCTATTTGTCCATTATCATTCAGTCCCCAACCCCACAAATTTTCTGCTTCATCAATTGCAAAACTACTATATCTTCCAGTAATAACTTTAGTAAATTTTGTACCTTTGCTTATTTGCTTTGGCTCTGTTGAGTTTGTTTTTGTTTCATCTCCTAATTGTCCATCTCTATTATCTCCCCATGCCCATAAATTTCCTGCTGTGTCAATTGCTAAGCTATAAAATTCACCAGCGGCTATTTCTTTAAATTTTGTACCTACCATTATTTGTTTTGGAATATCAGAATTTGTAGTTGTTCTATCTCCTAATTGTCCATATGTATTATCTCCCCATGCCCATAGGTTTCCTTCTTTATCAATTGCTAAATTGTGGCTATACGCTCCAGTATCTATTTTTGTATAATGACTTATCGTATTTAAAAGTAGCATTTCTGTTGAATATATTGATGCTTGTGCATTACCTAATTGACCATATGTGTTCTTACCCCAGCTCCATATTTTGCCATTTTCATCTAATGCTAAATTACATATTTCTGTATCGATTGAACCATGTCCAGCTTGAACATTTACAAATTTTTTATCTGTAGTTACTTGCTTTGGCTTTGTAACCTTTGTAGTTGTTCCATCTCCTAATTGTCCAATACTATTATTCCCCCATGCCCACAAGTTTCCTGTTTCATCAATTGCTAAACTATAAAGAAAACCTGCTGATATTTTATTAAATTTTGTGTTGCTAGTTATTTTTTTAGGGTTTACAGAACTTGTTGTTGTTCCATCTCCTAATTGTGCATATTCATTAGTTCCCCATGCCCATATATTTCCTAATGTATCAATTGCTAGTTTATGATCTTCATTAGCTGATATTTCTTTAAATTTTGTACTTGTTTCTATCTTATTTGGTTCTTTAGTTCCATCTCCCCATGTCCATAGGTTTCCTGCTTTATCAATTGCTAAACTAACATTATATGCACTAGCAATTTTATTAAATTGTGTATCTTGTTTTATTTGCTTTGGTTCATAAGAATTGGTATTTGTTCCATCTCCTAACTGTCCACTTCTATTATATCCCCATGCCCATAAGTTTCCTGCTTCATCAATTGCTAAACTATAATTACTGCCTGCTAATACTTCTTTAAATTTTACATCTGATTCTAACATAATTGCTTCATTAATGTTTTTTGAATTGGTACTGCCGTCTCCTAGCTCTCCATAAGTATTATCTCCCCAACTCCAAATATTTCCATTATTGTCAATTGCTAGTCTGTGGGTGCTACTCATAGAAACTTCCTTAAATTCACCTTGTATTTCTAGTTTTACTGGGTAATCTGTTGTCTCTATTTGTTCATAACTATATATACTATGATATCCCCAACCCCATAAATTACCATTTTTATCTATTGCTATAGAATGGTTATAGTCTGTTGCAATTGTACTAAATTCTACCTCATGCATATTTGATCCTGATTCTTGCATTTTACTATTTAATTCTTCTATAGCAGTTACTTTCACCGCATTATTATGCAATATTATAACTTCCATAAGTATCAATATTGCAATTAACACTAATGCTATACTAATTCTGCTTATTTTCTTTTTCTCATTATTTCTCATAAACTATCTCCTTATCTATTAGTATTAGTTATTTAATTATATTAAACAATATCTTTAAAACAATTGCAATAGCAGTATTTGGAAGGTTTTCCATATATTACAAAACTTTTTTCAAAGTACCTACGGAAGGTGTTTTTGTGGGTTTTGGACGTGTTTTTTTACATTTTTATTACATTTTTGTAATGTTTTAATTTTTTGATTTTTAATATTTAAATAGGGTAATTTCTTTGAAGCACGGACGGCTACTAGCCACCCCTACATTTGATATCAATTTTTCTTATTTAATGAAAAAGCGGAATCAAGAATTTCTACGCAATGCAAATTGCTAGAAATTCTAACTTCCGCAATAATTATCTAGTACGGAAACTTCTCCTTCTAGGAGAACTTTCCTACTATATAAAAAAAGTCACAATTAGGTAAAATTTCTAATTGTGACTTTTATATTATAAGGTTATTTTTCTTAATACTGCTTGATTTATCATTGATAGGTCTGTTGTCGTTAACCTTCCGTTGTAATCTGTATCTGCTGCTTTTGCTCTTATTCCTGTTAGTTCTATTTTGTGCAATATTTGTTGATTTATCATTGATAAGTCTGTTGTTGTTATCTTGCCGTTTCCGTCTATGTCTCCCCTTACTGCTATTTCATATGTATGAACTTCTCCCTTAAAGGTTACTTGTAATTTATATCCTGTTCCTACTAATGTTGCTTCTCTTACTTCTTGCCCTTGTGCATTTACTACCTTCTTTTGTCCATTTGTTTCTATTTTGTTTAAAAATTCTGTTACATTTGTTTCTGGGCTTACTTTTGTTATTGTGTTTCCTTCTAAATCTATATTATAGTTTTTAGATGATATACTATATTCTTCTTCTTTTACTGTCCATACCGCATTTACTATTGTATCTTCCATTATATGATTATATTCTTTGTCCCAAGATAAAGTATATCCTTCCCTTGTTGGAACTTCTGGTGCTGTTGCAGGTTTATTAAATTTTACACTTTCTTGTTTTAATGTTTGGCCATTATCTTTAAAAGTTACAACATAGTCAGGTCCTGTGAATCTTATAGGTTTATTTTCTGGGGCATAATAGCCTGTACCTTTTGCACCATATGCATAATAACCCCAGCTCCAACTATTTCCGTTTGTGTCTATTCCTATGGCATATAATTGACCCGCTGTTATTTCTTTGAAAGTTATTTGTTCCATTACTTTTGTTGGTTCTAATGTCCTTTCAGTTGTTCCATTTCCTAAAGTATAATGTTCGTTATTCCCCCATGACCATAAATGTCCTTCACTATCTATTGCATAGCTTGCTTCATTACTTGTTAGACCAGTTGCTCCAGAAGAAATTTTATTAAATACTTTTCCTGTTGTTATTTGTGTTGGAATATTTGTACTTTCATTAGTTCCATTTCCTAGTTGACCAGTTGAATTTGCTCCCCATGTCCATATATTTCCGCTTACATCTATTGCCATACTATATAAAGTTCCTGTTTCTATTTCTTTAAATTTTGTTCCATTCATTATTTTAGTTGGAACATTCACATCTCGTAAACTGTTGCTCTCTCCATTTCCTAATTGGCCAAAATTGTTGTACCCCCAAGAATATAGATTGCCTTCTCTATCTAATGCTAATCTATGTAGTCCTGTGCCTATGCTAACCTTAGAAAACTTAATAGTTTCTGATACTTTTTGTGGTGTTAAAACATCTTCTGTTATATTTTCTAATCCTAATCTACCTAATCTTGAGCCCCAAGACCACAAATTTCCATCAATGTCTATTGCCATACTACTATTTCTATCACAATAAACCTTTGTAAATTTAGTATTTCCTTTTATTTTTTGTGGTTGTATTATATCTTCTGTACTAATTGAGCCAATTCCTAACTCACCTTCATCATTGCCACCCCAAGCATATAAGTAGTCGTTTTCATCAATTGCTAATATGTGTGTATCTGAAACAGCAACATCTTTGAATTTCATAGTACTATTTATTTTTTTAGGAACACTGCTTGCTTTTGTAGAATTATCCCCAAATACTGTATGATTTGAATGTCCCCATCCCCACAAATATCCTTCTGAATCTATTGCCATAGTTAAATAGAAATCTGCGTCCATTTTTACAAATTCTATTTTATATGGTAAATCATCTATTGTAAGGCCTGTTGTTGCATTACTTTGGTGAGGTGTAAGTATTCCCAATAAAAGTGTTACTATTGATAATATTGTTATTTTTATCAATAAACTTTTCTTTCTTATGTTCATTGCTTTCTCTCCTTTGTTTATATTATATTAATTATATTAAACAATACCTTTAAAACAATTGCAATAGCAATATTTGGCAGTTTTTTAAATATTACAAAAATTTTTAAAAAGCGCTTACGGAAGGTGTTTTCGCGGGTTTTACGCTTGTTTTTTTACATTTTCATTACATTTTTGTAATGTTACTAAATTTGAATTTTATTATATAAAAATATGATTGTTTTTTAAATGGACAAACTATGAATTTAAAATAACTTTATTTTAAAATAAAAAGGGCGCAATTCGGTAAATTCTTTTAGGTATTCCTTACCGATTGAGCCCCTACATATTCTTAATTTTAAATATAATAAAAGGTTAGAACTCTAATTTCTAACCTCTAACTTCCAACTTCTAACTTCTATTTAATATAAATAATTTTGTGGGTTTTGTGCTACACCATTTACTCTTATTTCTAGATGTAGGTGGTTTCCTGTTGAGTTTCCTGTGCTTCCTACTGTTGCTATTGGTTGACCTTGTGTTACATATGTTCCAGCACTTACTAGTAAGCTTGTGCAGTGACCATATAGTGTTTGAACTCCGTTTCCATGTGATATCATTACATAGTTTCCATATCCTCCACTATAACCATATTGTGATACTGTTACTGTTCCTGATGCTGCTGCATATATTGTTGTTCCTTTTGGTGCACCTATATCTATTCCTTTATGACCTCTTCCCCATCTTGCTCCAAAACGTGATGTTACTACTCCTGATACTGGCCTTATTAGTGATATTCCTAAGTTTACTACTTTCCCTGATGTATTTGTTCCTGTTGCTGCAACTACTGTAGATGTTGCTCTTTTTACTACTTTCTTTTCATATAAGTCTGATACTACTTTTTCTACATTTGCACATTCTGTTTGCTCTGTTGCATATTTTTCTATTACTCCTAATTTATCTTTGTTATTACTATTTTTTTCTTTTAATTTGTTTATTGCTTCTTCTGCTTCTGCAAATGTCGCTACATTTAATTTTTCTGTATTGTCTACTGTAATTGCATAATATTTATAGTAGCTAACTCCTTTTTCTGCTACAGCTTTAAATATTTCGTCGTCGTTTGTTACTATGTTTCTTTTTAACAAACATAATTTGTATTGTGGTAAGTCATTAATATCTACAAATGCAACGTTTTCTCCATCACCGTTTTCTATATATTCATTTATTCTTTTTTGTAATTCACTCTTATTTTCACTATATCCTATTAATTCACCATTTAATGTTACAGCATATATTGGTTTGTAAAATGATGATACTATTCCTAATATTAACATAGTTGATATTGCAATTATTATTATAAATTTAGTACATTTTCTTATTTGGATTATTGCTTTTTTTACACTACTAATTTTAAACAACTCCTTTATTTATCTTCCATACTATATTATATTAAAATTAATTTTTTTTCAATACTTATTTTAAAAATTTTGTAATATTTTTGTAATATTTTATATTTACAGCTTTAAAATATTTTATTTCTACTGTAGGGGCTAAATCGGTAAAGAATACCTCTTTGGGAATACCGAATTTCGCCCTCAAGCAATTTAAATATTAGTATAATCTTAAATACACGTTTAGGGCGTAATTCGGTAAATTCTTACTGGTATTCCTAACCGATTAAGCCCCTACAATAAAAAATGTTTATACCATAAAAAAAGTGAGGCAATTGCCTCACTTTTTTTATGGTTTTACGTATTGTATGTTGCTCTTATCTATACCATTTTGGAAATAATTATAATATATTTTTCCAGCCAATAGTTCATACATTTTGTCTAGATCAGTTACTCTTACTCTTCCGTCGAAGTCCATATCTATTGCTCTTAATGCTATTGGGTCTGTAATTGTTGCTTCTTTTGATAGGTGTTTTAATAATTTGTCTAAGTCTGGTGTTGATACCCTTCCTATTTGTGTTTTTGTTTTACTTCCGTCGTTATAGTCTATATCTCCTTTAACAACAATTGTAAATGTTAATTCTTGATCTCCTAAAGTTGACCTTAATGTCATTCCTGTTCCTACATGGTCTTTTGGCTCTATTGGGTTTCCGTCATATCCTAGTACTTCCATGTGACCATTTGACTCTAAGTTTCCTATGAATTCTTCTGCTAATACATAAGATTTATATTTTGCTATTTTTGTATCTATAAATGGTTTATCTATTGTATAGTGTGGATTTTTATATCCTTCTACTCCATAGAATCCATCTAATACTTGATATATTTCTTCTCCATCTTTATATATTTGAGCTTGAGAGTTTTTATCTTTTAAGTATGTGTCATATAAATCATATCCTTCGTGATATCTCTTAGAAATTACATATAATTTTTCATAATCATCTTTCTCATTTAAAATATTTACTTCTATATATTGTTCTGAACATTTTTCTTGTAATATTTCAATATTTTTGTTGTTTGTATCTCCTAGTTTGATATCAGATATTACCATATCTTCTCCGTAACCAGTAAATGTTACTTTTACGTTCTTTGGTTCACTATCTACTTTATATCCACTTGGGGTTGTTATTTCTTTTATAACTAATTCGTATTCTCCTGGTTTTGCTGGCATAAATACGTCTTCTATTCTTAATTGTCCATTGTCGTTTGTTTTACCTTTTACTATTTCGCCATTTGCTAGCATTATTTCGAATTCTACGTTTTCAGTTATAATTTCTTTTGTTTCTGAATCTACTTTATTTAAAACAAATGTGTAACGTTTATCATTTGTATTACCTGTTCCAGAGCCACCTTCTTCATTTGTTACTTTTACTGTTATTGTTGTGTCTGGCAAGCTTCCTTCTTCTGGTACCTCATATTCTATGTTGTCACCTTTTACTTGTACATCTTTTAAGTACATTTTTCCTTCTTCGTCTTTAGCAAATTCTAGTTCTAGCATAATATCATTTACATTTAGTACATATCCGTTTGGTGCTTTTACTTCATTTAATTTGTAAATATATTTTCCTTCTTCTTCAGGCATTTTAAATGCTTGAATGTCTAGTTTACCTTCTTCATTTGTTTCATAGTAGTTTACTTCATTTGTTTGCATATTTGTTAATTTGAATATCGCTGTATCAGTTGTTATTGGGTTTTTATCTTTATCTACTTTTATTATATTAAATTTGTATTCTCCTTCTTGTGCTACATCATTTTCATTTGTATTTAATATAATTAAGTTTAATAATTGTTCTTTTGCTTTTGCTATTTTTAAAGTATCATTTCCTTTAACTACTTCTACATTTGTCATAATTAACTCATCTGCTTCATTTTTTGCAAATGTAATGTCTAATTCCATTTCTTCAGTAGGTGCTAAGTATCCTTCTGGTGTTTTTGTTTCTTTAATTACATATCTGTAAGTTCCTTCTTCTGGTGCTATTAAATTGTTTACAACTATTCTTCCACTTTCATCTGTTGATTGTTTAAGTATTGGTTGTTTTATTTCTTGCACTTCACCTTCATATGTAATTTCTCCTGTTTCTTCATTTTCTACTGGAGTTAAGTTTTTATATGTTTCTATTCTAGTTATTTCAAACTCTGCTGGATTATTTGCAATTAATGTATTACTATTTTTATCAACTTTGTTAATTATCATACCATATGTGTTACTTGCTATTTCATTTACTGGCTTTAATATGATTTGTGTATTATCATCGTTGAATTCATGATCTACAGTTTCTGATATAGTTTCTAATTTATGTGTATCTTTATCTCTTTTACATATTACTGTTTTTGGCTGTGCATCTAGTTTAAATCCATCTACTGTTGCTATTTCCTTTATAGTTATTTTTATTTGTCCATAGCCTTCGAATGTCGGGCTAATAATAATACCCTCTTCATTTGTTGTATCTACCCATGTTGTTTGTGCTTTTCCATATTCTTGTTCAACAGTCATTTCAAATGTTACACCTGGTATTAAGTATGGATATGATTCATTGTCTATATGGTGTTTTTCTAATAATATTTGGTATTTACCATCTGTATTTGCTGATTCTTCTTTATTTGAAATTTGTAATTGTAATATTTTAGTTCCTATACCTGTTGGTATTTCATATGTTTCAAAATCAACTTCTACTTTGCCTGGAACATCATCTTCGCCAAGTACACGTTTAGTTTCTTTTATAAATGCTCTTTCATCTTTCATTATTTCTACATCATTTACATCACTTAATATTTCATAATACATAATATTTCCTTTTGCATCATATTGTACAAGAAGTACTATATCATCTAATTGGTCATATCCTTCCATCTTTGTTTCTTTAAGTGTGTAAATCATTGTTCTACCAGCTTGTATAATTCCACCATTTAATGTTGTATGTCCACTTTCATTTGTTAATTTAGATGTTTCATTTAATGTTGTTGGTGTTGTAGTTGCTGATGTTTGCATTACAGATGTTACTGTGAACTCTGCTCCACTTAATTTTTGTTTTGTCTTTCCATCTATCTTTGTAATATCAAATGTAAGCTCAGGATCATTTTTAACTTTTATGATTATCTCTCTATTTGTATTATCTACTTTTACTTCAAAGCCTCCATCATTTACTTTGGTTAACGTTAAGTCTTTTTCAAGTTCTGAAGCTGATACTGTATACTGCGCTTTTACTATTACATCTCCTGCAACTGTATTTGTTTTACCATATACATATCCTGTTGCTGTTTCTACTTGATTTAATGAAATTTTAATATTTCCTTCTGCTTTTATTCCTGTTACTTTCATTACACCTTTTTCAGCTATGAATGTATTTTTTCCTACTGTTTTTGTAACATTTCTTGTTGTTCCTGTTGCATCTTTATAAGTTTCTCCATTACTATTTATAACCTCTACTTGGAATATTGAACCATTTATTCTCATTCCTGTTTGTGAATCTTCTGATACCACTTTTACTGTGTATTGTGGGTCAACTGTTCCATTTGATATATTAAATATCATGTTGTGAGATTTTCCTGTGTCTGAATCTAGGTAACATTCTGCCCTAAATGAGTCATCTGTAATTTCTGTTATCCTTCCATATGCATCAAATTTTACTGTTACAGTAATTGGTACTATTACATTATAACCTTCTGGAGCTACTACTTCTGTTAAAGTATACCTAATTGTCTTGTTTTGGTAAGCAAGTCCTAAGTCCATATAGAATAAGCCATCTGTATTAGTCTTTTCTGCTTCATCTACACTAAAGTTTTTAGTAATTGTTCCATCATCATTTGTAGTTTCACTTTCTAATTTAGTGTTTGTAATTGTTTTTAATGAACCTGCCACTACGTTTCCCCTATTGTCAATTTCTTCAGATGTTATAGCAAATATTGCTCCTTCTAGTGGTGTTCCTGTATTAATGTCATCTTTTACAAGGTTTAGCTCTAATTTAGTTTCATTTTTGAAAGTTACTGTTACTGTTCCATGGTCCTCGTCTACTACTACATTTGCATATGCTCCGTTGCTATTTCCATTTACTGCATCTAATGCTAATGAATATACTTGTTCACCTTTTTGAAGAACTATTGTTGTTTCATTATTTGGTTCTGGTCTATATCCTTCTCCAATATTTCTTTCTGTAATTTTTATTGTAATTTCGCCTTTTTCTGTTCTGTTAATAGATTTGGTAATACCATTTGCATCTGTAGTTGGTACATCTATTTCTATACCGTTAATTGTTACATCATATTTTGTTCCTTCTATTCCAAGTTTTTCATAGTTTTTATCTTCATTTTTTATAATTAAGTCATATGCGTTGTCGTTTGGAATTTCAAGGTTAATGTGTACTGGTATACTATCTACAAAACTAATTCCTTTTCCGTTGGCAGCTACATTTACTCCAACATTACTATCATTACTTAATGTTTCATATGCTAGTATACTTCCATCTGGGTTATATGTTACTTGAATTATAACATCTTGTATTTTTCTATATGTGTCTGGTACTTCTATTTCTGAAATAGTGTACTTAGCTATTTTATATGAGCTTGATTCTGCAAATGTATCTACTACTCCTACTACATTACCTTTATCATTTGTAGTTACTGCTGTATTTTTAGTAACTTTACCTGAAACTTCAGTCTTTACATTGAATTTTATAGTATCCATTACTTCACCTGTAAGTTTGTCGTATTTGTGTACTCCTATTTTTACATCTTTTGGCATATTTGTTATTGATAAATGTACACCTTTTGTATTTACAAATTTGTTTGGATCCATAGTAACTACATCTTGTCCACTGATTAGTGAATAACTTTCTATTTTTCCACTTTCATTAAATTTAACTTTAAATTTAATTATTGTATTATTTGGATAATATCCATTTACTGTACTTGTTTGTTTTATAGTATATTCTACTTCTTCTGCTGGATAAATTGGTCCTATATATGTTTCTAAGTAACCATTTTTATCTGTTTTAACTTCTCCTTGAGCAGTGTCTCCTTTGCTACTTGTCATCTCGAATGCTGCACCTTCTAATTTTAATGATGGATAGAATTTATCTGTTAAGTCTATGCTTACATTAAACCTTGGTTTGTTTTTAATGTTTGCTTCTAAGTCTACTTTTCCTACTCTGTTTACATCTTTATCTGCTGGTGCTGATTTTACAAATTTGTAATAATCACTTTCAGAATGTGTACTTCTTACTGTTCCATCATTATTAAATGTTACATAGAAGTCTAAATTATTTATTGGTACATATCCATTTGGCGCTGTTGTTTCTGATAATGTGTATCTTACTGTTTTTCCTGCATATACTTTTCCTATTGTGCTTACACTATTTGCTGCTACACTTGCTTCTGCATTTTCTGATGTTGTTACTTTAAATATTGCTCCTAATTTTGTGTTGCTATCATAGTAATCTACTTTATTCAATCTTACATTGAATTTTCTACTATATGGTATAGTAATTTTTATATCATTATTCGTCCAACTAATGTCAACTGCATTAATATCTCCATATGAATCTGTACTTCTTGGTGTAACTCCTGATACTCTACCATTTTCATCATATGCTACATCTAATATTATATTTCCTGGGTCAAAGTAGCCAGTGTATCCTGAACCTACTGTATAAGTATTTAATTCATATCTATTTAGTCCGCCTGACACGCTTGCTCCCCAATATGTCCATCCTGCTTTTCCATTTGAGCCTGTTGTATAATATTTTGTTGATCTATATTCATATGAGTTGTTAGTTACATGTGTATTATTTAAATATGGTTCTACTCTTATACCATCTAAACCTTTACCTGTTACTTCATCTACAACTGTTGCTGTAATTGTTGTAATTGGTGCATATTTTACTGTTATTTGAAGTGTGTGTTTATTTACTGCACTTTGTTTTACTTCAACAAATGCATTTTTAATATTGTTTGTAGATCTTTCACTTACTAATTTTACATCAACTAGTTCTCCTTTTTCATTATAGGTTACTGTAACTGTTGCAATTAGTCTATCAGCATTATGAGTTGTATACCAATCTCTATATTTTTGATATTGTATTGGACTTGTTGGCTCTTTTTGTTCAAGTACATAGAATGTTCTTGTTCTTGAGTCTACATTTAATCCTGATACATTATCTGCTTCTGTTGGTGCTACACCAACTTTTGTTGCACCATATAAAGTTGCTATATCCCCTGATGTAGTATTTAAGCTTGCATCTGTTGTATATGTTGCTGAATAATCTCTTCCAAATGCCCCATGTTCAAAACTACTATAATGTGGATCTATGTATCCTGATTTAATCGTGTTATCTCCTTCTCCTACCCTTGCATCTGTTGTTACATTATATGTTCCTTTTAATGCTTCTCCTGTATACATATCCTTAGTTACCATTTGAAGTTGTAGCATTGGATAATATTTTATTGTTATATTTATTGTATTTCTTGTATTTGAAACTTCTATATACCTTTGATCTGCAATATAACCTATTTGGTTAGTATCCCCTCCTGGGTTATATAAATTTGTACTAACTATTTTACCTTCATCATCAAAATTTACTTCTACTAGTAATTGATATGGTATTGATTGATATATTTGCTCTGTTTTTGTTTCTCCCATATAATATTCTGTAGGGGTTTTCTTTTGAACTAGTCTTAATATTCTTCTTCCTGCACCTTCTTCGTATATTCCTACAGTTTCAATATCTTCTCCATGTGCTACGGCTTTTCCTGTACTATTTGATACAGATCCAGATGCTAATTGAACTCTATATTTTGTATCTGGTGAATATGATGTTCCATTTGCTGTATCTACTAAAAATGCATCAAATTCTGCTGTTTCTAGTTTTTTATCTGAATCATATGTATCTTCTACTGTTAAATGTATGTTAAATTCATCACTTATGTCGTTTCCTATTATTGCTTGTAATGTGAAATTATCTCTATCAACATTGGTAATACTAATTATTCCTGATTTTACTTCTATTGGGTTGTTATCAATCATTTTTCCAGTTTCATCATATGTTATTTCAATAATTATTGGTTCATCTTGCCAATTATATCCACTTGCTTTTCTAGTTTCTTTTATTGTATATTCAATTGTTTTAGATGCTAATGTTTTATCCATATATGCAATTGCTTTTCCAGCTGTATCTGTAGTTACATTGTCTACATCTAACCTTACAAGTTTCTTTAATGTTTCTAGTAGTTCATTTACTCTATCTTGTGTTGTTCTATTATCATTAATCAATTTATCTATTACATTTTTGTTTGTAATTCTATTTATATATTGATTTATTCGTGTTTTTGTAGCCTTATTTAAGTTTACAATTCTATTAATTTTATCTATATTATTAATTCCTTGATTTATTTCGTCTTCTTCTTGTTCTGATAATTCTCCATCATTTTTTAAGTCATTTATTAAGTTTTCTAATCCTAAAGTTTGTTTTATTAGGTCCACATCTTCTGGATCTATTTTTAATCTATCTAACACTTGTGATAAGTATTGTTCCTCAGTAATTTCACTTGAGTTTAGTGTAATTTTATTTTGTATTTCTTCTGAGTAACTAGATAAATTTTCTTTTGCTATTCTTGCTGTTATTTCAAAGTCAACATTTGGAACTGGTGTAGTATAATCTTCAGTACTTACTTTAGAAATATTAATTGCAAGTTCAGGGTTACTTATTACTTTAACATTTACTTTGAATTTGTTCTCTGGTGTATCTTGAGTTGGTATTGTAGCTGTTACTATATCATCTGATTTAGTAACTCTTGGTGTGTTTATTATATATCCATTTTCATCGAAGTCTACTTCTATAATAGCATCTGTTAACATTGTTTGGTACCTTGGCGATGGACTTAATTCTTTTAATGTATATTGTATTCTTGTATTAAATGCGCCCCTATCTAAGTGTGCCACTGCAACTCCTGTTGCATCTACTGTTGCTGCATCTTCTTTTGTTGGTATTGTAGAAGTTACTTCATATACTGCTCCGTATAATACAGTTGTACCATCTCTTTTATCTAAGTTTTGAATATTGAATTGTACTTCTGGATAGTTTTTAACTTCTATATTTACTATTCCATTAGAGTTTCCATTATAGCCTAAGCTTGATGCTGTTGATGGTTGTGTTTTTGTTACTGTTACAAATGTTACATTATCATTTACATTTCCTTCTATTTGTGCATTTGTTATATTTCTATTTTCATCGTAAGTTACTTTTACTTTAAATTCAGGAACTAAAGCATAGCCTTGAGGTAGTGAATTTTGTTTTACTATGTATGTTACTTCTTCATTGTTTCCAAATTTTCCAACATAACTTATTGCATTTCCTTGTGTATTTGTAGTAGATGTTTTACTTACTACATTTTCTAGCGTTATTTCAAATTCAGAATTTATTAATGATTCCTCTCCGAAAAATGCCTTATTTGTAATTACAAATGGTACTGCTGGTTCAATTTCTATTTTTATAGTTATTTCTTTTCCTTTATATGAAACTATTGATATATCTTCAGATACTGCCTCTGGAGGAGTTACTTTAGAAATATCTCCGTTTTCATCATATATTATTTTGAATTCTTTATCTGATATTTTATTATAGTTATCTATATCGTTTGTTTGTTTTATTGTATATGTTTGAGTTCCATTTGGTAGAACATATCCTACTTCTACTCTAGTTGTTCCTGTTGCTTTTGTTATTGATGGCGTTATTTCATATTCTACATTTGTTAATCGCTCTTTGCTTAGTACATCTTCTGTTATAACATTAACTATTAGTTTTTCTTGTGGTTCTATATTTATTTTTATATCTATATCGTTTCCATCAACTGTATTTGTAGCCTCAATTGTCCATATTGTCCCATATCCTGTTTTTGCTTTATTAGCTTCATTTTCTGCAATTGTTTCTGCTGTTTTTACATTTCCATTTAAGTCAAATACAACTTCTACTGGAATTGGTTTTGCTAATTTTTTATAGTAGTCTGCTACTTTTAGTGTATCTACTGTATATGTTACTTTATATCCTTCTATTTCATAGTTTGCCCCTACTATTGCTACTGTTTTTCCTTCGTTATTAGTAGGCTTAGTATTTTGCTGTGCCCCTTGGCTTGTTGAAACTTTAAATTTGTATCCTTCTATTGGGTTTTGTGTAGTAACATCTTCTGCTGTTATTCCAAATTTAAATGTATCTAGTTCATAATCTGTTAATACTAATTTTGCTTCTGTTTTGTATGTTCCATCTTCTAATAAAGTTTCTTGTAATGGTTCTAGTTTTGCTCTTGGTGTCGCATATCCGCTCTTTTCTAGTTCAACTTTCATTTTTCCAGTTACTGCATCTATACTCTTTATTGTTAATATTTCTGTATATTCATTTATATCGTAACCTATTGGAGCTTCTACTTCTGTTATTTCTATTTTTGTTCCTGCTGCAACTAGAATTCCTGCAAACTCTGTTGAATCTGTTACATCTATTCCTCTTCTTACTACTCTAGTTCCATCAAGTCTTGTTACTATAACATCATATTTTGCACCTTGTAATAACTTATTATCTTTATCTACTTTTGTTAAATCAAGTGCAAAGTTTCCTACATCATCATAGTTTGTATAAATATCTAGGTATACATTTGATTCATATGCTACATTTGTTTCATAGCCACTAAATTCTCTTTTTGCTAATAATCTATTTCCCCATGTTGCTTCAACATTTGTAATTTGTATTATACCTTTATTTTCATTATATCTAAATGTTAGTTTTAGTGTTATCTTTGTGTTTTCAAGTACTTTGCCATTAACATCTACTTCATACATGTATAGGTAGTCTACTCTTTCTCCATTATTTAACTCTGCACCATTTACTTCTATTCCTTCTACTTGGAAGAATCCGTTATTGTCAGATATTGCTGGATTTAGAGTAAATACATTTCCTTCTGAGTCAGTTCCTGTATACTTAGTTTCTGCTGTAATTGGTTTTCCTGCAAGTTTTAGTGTTTCTGATGTAAGTACAGTTTTTACTCCTCCTACATAGTTACCATTAATATCTGTTTTATTCATATATAAGTTTAGTATTGTGTTATTTCCTGACTTTTCTTTATTTACATCATGATAAATAATGTTTTTACCTGAAACTTGAGCGCCTATCTTTTGTGTATTACCATCATATATATATGGCTCTTGATGTGTTATTTGATATGCTCCATTTACTCTTGTAAGTTGTATTATTTGTTCTTGTGTGTTTATTACATGTCCTTTTATTGTTTCTGCTTGTTTTACTGTTACTTTAATTTCGTCTGTACCTATAAGTCTTGTTGTTAGCATACCTTTTTCATCTGTTGCTCTTCCTGTTATTTTCCTTAAAACATTTCCGCTTCTATCTTCAATTGCAATATCATATTTTGCATCTTTTATTGCTTTATTTTTATCATTAACTAATTTTACTTGGAAGTTATATGTGTTTACTGAATCTGGTGTTAATCCTATTTCTACTTTTCCTGTGTGATATGCAAAGTCTTCATCCATTAGTTCATAACTTGGTGCAAACCATGGTACTGTGTATGTTGTATCACTACAACTATCTATAAACTTATTGTCATCAAAGTGTACACTTATTCCACCTAGTTTGCTTTCACTGCTTATATATCCATATGGTACATTGTTTGTTAACATTATATCATATGCATAAACTCCTGGTTCTTCATCATCTACTAAGAAATTAGCTATTCCGTTTCCATCTGAAACTGCGGTATAAGTTTTATTATTTACTAAGTTTATTAGTGTAAGCCCTACACCTGGAATATTTATGTCTCTTTCAACATTATCTATCATATGAATTTGTATTCTATTTTTTCCTGATCTTTCTACACTTGTTAGGTTAACCACTAATGCATTTGCATCACTGTCTGCTATTGCATCTAAATCTATTGGATCTCTAGCTGTTATTAATTGTACTCTTCCATCTGTTCTTGAGAATATTATTTCTTTAACTTTTGTATCTGCATGGTATCCTGTTGCTGGATTAACTTCTGTTAATTTTACTCTTACATTTCCTGTTCCTGGTAAATCAAGTTTAATTTGTCCATTTTCATCTGTTATACATCCATTTACTGTATTTGTAATTTGTTGTCCACTAGAGGCAACTCTTGTTACTTCTACATTGTATATTGCACCTTGTAGTTTTTTCTCGCTGTTATTAGAATCTTTTACATTTATTTCTAGTCTAAATGTATCTGCATTTTCTGATTGATTTTTTACTACTACTTTTGTTTCTGTGCCATTTACATATATACTTTCAACGTTTTCATTATATTTATGTGAAAACTCTGTTACTTGTCCATCTCTAAATGTTACATATAATGTTACGTTTCCTATACCATCATATCCATCTTGACTATTTAATTGTGAAAGTACATATTCATATTTTCCATCTTTTGTCATTACAGATGGTCTGAATGTTAGTTTTCCTTGTTCATTTGTTGTTGCATATAATGCTTCCATTTCATATTTACTATTTAGTTTTGGTTGAATTAATCTATATTCTATGTTTCCTAATTTTATATTAGAATTAGTTAAATCAACTGTTTCTAGGTTTATAGCATATGTTTGTGTTTTTATAGGTAATTTTACATCTATATTTCTAGTTGTATTATTTACTACTGGTTTTTCTCCCACATCAGCTTCTGCTGTTATACCTTCTTTTTGTGGTCTATTGTTTACATTAATTATTGTTGCACTTGTTTCTGAATATCCTATTTGATTAACATTTGCTTTTATTTCAAATTCAATAGTGCCTAATGTTTTTAATTCGTCTATTAATATTTCGCCTTTATCATTTGTTTTTAATACTTTATCAAATACAGTTGTAGGATTCTCTAGTATATTTCCTTCAGCATCTTTTATTTTCTTTCCTACTACTTTAATTTCTAAGTCTTTTACTGGTAGTTTATCACTCTTTTCACTAACTGCTTTTATTGTTAAACTATATTTTTGGCATATTCTATATTTTGGTGAATGCTCCATTTCATAATTTCTTTTATCGCCTGTATGATTATCATAGTTTATTGTCATTTTGCTACTTGTATCTAATATTCTATATACTTTTCCAGAATCTATATTACTATTTTCATCTAGTGTTAATGTAAATTGTACTTTTTTAGTTTCTCCTGCTTTAATATTTGCACAATCTAATTCATATCCATCTTCTGTTTTAGTAAATATTACATCTGTAGGATTATTTGTTGCTTCTGTTAATGTAAAGTATTCATTAGTTTCTGATGTAAATATATCTTTTACTTTTACATTAATTATACTATTATTTATTTTATTATATATAGGAGAAAAACTTTCTATGTCACTTATCATTTGTACTTTACCAACTGCTGTTTCTGGGTTTTGCGTATATTCATTATTTGTCATATCTGTTAATATAGAATATACACTTATTCCATTGTTTACAGTTAGTTGTAATTTTTCTAGGACTGGATCTGTTGCGTCTGAAAATATTATTAAGTATTTTTCATTTTCATTTGTTGAAAATGTACTAATAGCCTTATCAATTCCATCACTTAAATTTGAACCTTGACCAGCTACTAAACCATTAATATGGTTTGTATAATTAGATGTAGTAACTGTTCCTAGTCCAGCTTTTACCACATGATTATTAGATATAGAAATTTTAACACCTTTTACATCAGCTAATAAACCTCTAACAAATTCAATTGCTTTAGGTTTTACTTGTGTTTCTATATCATTAATTTCCATACTACTAGAAGTATCTATTAATACTGCTACTTCTGGATTAGTACTTCTTGTTTTCAAATTATTAATTGCAACCTCATATGTTAAGCTTTTTGTAGTTTCTGATACTATCTTTTTAGTTACACTTGACTCTGAATTTTGTGCTATATTTTCTGAGCCATCATTTTCTATTTCAACCACATAGTCTTGATTACTTGTTGCATATGTAATTATACTTATTAACAATATTGATATTAGTAATATTGCTAATGCAATTACGAATTTCTTCTTGTTATTTACAATTAAATTTTTGATTTTTACCTTGTCCATAATTCTTTTTCTCCTTTAAAATCATATTCATGGTAACTCTACTATAAAAAAAAAAAAGTTTTAAGTCAATCGACAAAAACTTCCATTTTTCAAATATTACAAAGTATTTCAAAAATATTTTTCTAGGGAAATAAAGGTTTTTTGCATTTTTTTTAGTAAAATTTGTTAATATTTTTGTTTTGTTATATTTTCTTTACAAAATAAAACTAAATACTAGCTTTCATATGGGAATTAAGGAATTCAAGATTTTATGCTTTTTATTTTAACCTATATGTAAATTTAAATTAGTATAGTGCAAATTAAGAATTTATAATATATAAATTCTTAATTTGTGTATTTATACTTTTTTTTTTATATTCTTAGGAAAGTCATCCACGTTAGTTAAGTTAGCTGTTCGAACGTTAGTAAGTTACAGATAACTTATGCGTAGTAAAACGAAGAAGGTGAATTTTCTTAGAAGATGGTTATGGAATAATTAGATTTTACTAAAGCATAACTTATTCGTACGCATTAAAATGCTACGACTAAGAAATCTTAGCGAAGAATGAGCTTAGAAAATTTTATTCTTGCTTTTCATAATTTTATTGTAATTCATTTTTTACAGTCTGAATTTCTGTAACAGTTGCTTGTGCTGCTGGTTTATAATAACCTTTTGCCCCAGCTACTTTAAAGAGTTCATATTGAAAACTCTCATCATTATTTCTAATTTGTTGAATTGTTTGCCTTAATTGTATATTTTCAGCTTCTGAAATAACCCCTTGATATGTTGTAAGACTAGCTTTTAAGCCACTTAAAACATCATTTACCATAGTCTTCTCATCCATACTATTTTCCTCCTTTTTGTGTATGACGCGTTGGGGACGTTTCTTTTTGTGTCATCTGTCCCCAATGTGTCAAATAGTTATATATAATAAAATATAGAGTACTTATAAACTGACGCAAAAGGGACAGATGACACAAAAAGAAACGTCCCCAACGCGTCAATTATTTAAAAATGACATTAATTTTTGTTTTGTATTTAGTGCATCTTGTGCTGATTTTGTAAACATTTGCTTTATTTGTGGGTCTACTGCTTGTGATGCATAAGTATTTAATTTTTGATATGAAGTTTCATGCGCTCCTATTAAGTGTCTTAAATTTTGTAATTCTACTTGAGTTAGATTTGCCATATTTATCCTTCCTTTCTTCACATATATATTTTTAGTATTAACGTATTTTATTTAATTTATACAAATTTTATATATGAGAACAAAAAAATAGTGGTTTCCCACTATTTTAACAATATCTTTTCTATATCTTTCCACCCATCTACGCGAATAACTCCATTTTCTTTTAATTCTTCATCCGTTAGTTGTTTATTATGGTATGCCGTAAATAGTAGTTTTATCTGTGCATCTCCTCTTAAATTTGAAAGTTTATCGTCTATTTTTATATCACAATTTATTATTTCTTTATTAGTAGTGAAAATATAATTATCAGGCGATATAAATGGTAAATTTTCGAATAACCATTCAAACTTATTTTTCAAATTATTAGCTGAATATTCTTCGTTATCTCTAAATATATATGCTGTTGTGATATATAGCTCATATTTTTTAGAAAGCTTTTCCATAACTTCATATGTATCTGGTAAAAATTTAGCATCATCATATACATTTTTAGTATTAAAAAATTTTGACCATTCCTCATGCCTTTCTTTAGGTATTAAGTCTTGTATATAATACCCTTTTACATCTTCTAATGTATAATTTGATTTTAAAAATTGATTTACTAAACTTAAAAATCCTCCATCACATATTACTTCGTCCATATCTATCATTATCTTTTTCATATATTTTCACCCTTTAATTTTTATTTTCTATTTATGTAATTTCTTTGAAGAAAAAAGAGGCTACGCTACGTGTTAAATTGTTTGCTCCTAAGTAAGTAATATTCTTCCATGACTGCGCCTAAATAATAATCATTCACTATTCATTATTCATTATTAACTATTCACTAATATTCTAAAGTGTTTCTAACCCTGCGAATTTTGCCATTAAACGTTTATGACCTGCTTTATCAAATGTTATATCTACTTTTAGGTCTTCTCCTTCTTGTTCTACATAGTTTATTGTACCTTCTCCAAATTTTTTGTGGTATACTCTTTGTCCTGCTTTATATCTTCCTATATCTATATTTTCTTTTGGTTTATTTAATGAATTTAGGAAACTTTCTGCTGTTCTGAATGCAAAACCTGAAGTAGTATCCACATTTTTTGAGCTATTTGTTGATAATTTACTTTGTGCAGTCTCTTTCTTTACGGGTTCCTCAAATTTATATGTTTTTACTTTACCTGCATAATTTGTTCCATAGCTCCATCCATAATTTGAGTCTTCAAAACTTTCTTCTTTATTTGAACTTATTTCTTCATATCCATCTAGAAGTTCTTCTGGTATTTCTCCTATAAATCTTGAAATAGAATTATAACTTGTTGAGCCAAATATTGTTCTATGTTTTGCACATGTTAAATGTAAGTACTCTTTTGCTCTTGTTATTCCAACATAAAATAAACGTCTTTCTTCTTCTAGTTCTTTTGGTTCTCCAATTGATTTATAACCCGGAAATATGCCTTCTTCCATTCCTACTAAGAAGACGGCTGGAAACTCCAAGCCTTTTGCACTATGAAGTGTCATTAGTGTTACCATATCATCTGTTTCTTCTAAATTGTCTATATCACTAGATAATGTTATTCCTTCTAGGAAATTATTTAATGAGTTTTCTGCTTCTTGTTCTTCGAATTCTATTGCAACTGTCATAAGTTCTTCTAAGTTTTGAATTCTACTTTCTGCTTCTATTGTATTTTCAAGTTCTAATGCTTTTGTATATCCTGATTTTTTAAGCACCTCACTTAATAGTTCTGATATTGTTAATTCTTCTTTTTTTGAAGATAACTCTTCTATTAAGTTTATAAATTCCCTTGAGTTTGCAAATACTCTATTTAAGCCATATTGATCTGCATTTTTTATTATTTCATACATTGATTTTCCTGTTTGCTCTGATAACTCCCCAATATTGTCTAAACTTGTTTTTCCTATTCCACGTTTTGGCTCATTTATTACTCTTCTTAATGATATGTTGTCTGATGGATTTGCTATTAACCTTAAATAGCTAAGTGCATCCTTTATTTCTTTTCTTTCATAGAATTTTAAACCACCTATTACCTTATAAGGTATTTGCTCTCTATTTAAAATATCTTCTATTGCTCTTGATTGAGAGTTCATTCTATATAGAATTGAAAAGTCTGAATATTTATAATACTCTTCTGTTTTTAAATGATTTATTCTATCTACTATATACCTTGCTTCATCATATTCGTCGTCTCCTTGATATATGCATGGAAGGTTACCCTCATCATTTTCAGTCCATAATTTTTTGTCATATTTATTTTCATTATTTTTTATTACTGCATTTGCTGTTTTTAAAATATTACCTGTACAACGATAGTTTTGTTCTAGTTTTATTATTGTTGTTCCTGGAAAATCCTTCTCAAAGTTTAGAATGTTTGTAATGTCTGCTCCTCTAAAACTATATATTCCCTGATCATTATCTCCAACTACCGTAATGTTTCCATAGTATGAAGCCAAGATGCTAACTAGTGTAAATTGTGCTTTGTTTGTATCTTGATATTCATCTACTAAAACATATTTAAACTTTTGAGAGTAATATTCTAATACATCTGGATTTTCTGTTAATATTTTTATGCAAAAGTTTATTATATCGTCAAAATCTATTGCGTTATTTTCTTTTAAACGTTTTTGATATAATTCGTATATTTCTCCTATTTTCTCTCTTCTAAAATCTCCTTGATATTTAATTTTATAGCTTGAAGGTTCTAACATTTCATTTTTGCCATTACTAATTTCTGCTAAAACACTTCTATCCGTATATAATTTGTCATCAATATTTAAGCTTTTTAGGCATTCTTTTATTAATGTTCTTTGATCTTGAGTATCAAAAATTATGAATGAAGAATCAAATCCAATTCTATCTATAAATTTTCTTAATATACGTACACAAATTGAGTGGAAAGTTCCTATCCACATATCTTTAACTGCATCTCCTACTAAGTTTTCTATTCTTTGCTTCATTTCATTTGCTGCTTTATTTGTAAATGTTATTGCTAATATATTCCATGGAAGTACTTTTTTTTCACTCATTAAATATGCTATTTTATGTGTTAATACCTTTGTTTTTCCACTTCCTGCTCCTGCTATTACTAAACATGGTCCTTCTGTTTTAAGTACCGCTTCTTTTTGTTTATCATTTAATCCTTCTATTAATTCTTGCACTTTTATTTCCTCGTTTCTATCATACGCCTCACCTCCTTTATTGGAGGCAAACCACATCTATTTATTATCATTATATATATTTTATAGTCTATATCATTTTTTATTTATTGTCTAGCGAACACCCTTAAATATTTTTATAAATTTTATAATTTTTGATTACATATAAAACTACCTTTTTGGATAGAATAATATTGCTTATTTTTATTTATGTAATGTATTTGTCGAATTTTGTAGTTTTCTGTTCGTGTTTTGTGAAGTTTATTTATTGTTAATCTATATTTGTGAATTTATTATTAATAAATTCACATTATGTGAAAAAATAGTTGTGGTGATAGTATGGAGTTATACGAAAAAATCAGAAATATTAGAGAGGATAAAGATATAAAACAAAAAGATATGGCTGCATTTTTACATATGCAAGCCAATACTTATAATGCCTATGAAAAAGGCAAAAGAACTATTACTGCTGACTTATTAAAAAATATATGTATTTTTTTAAATATAAGCGCTGATGAGTTATTAGATATAAATATTAAAAACCCTTATAACTCTTTGAATGAAAACAATGTTAAATTAATGGAGACTATAAAAAAGGGGTTAATTCTTTTACAAAAGAGTGGTAAAGATAAATAAAAAATGAGGCCCCGATCCGTTTACACGTGGGTACCTCTATTCATCCGCATTTTTGAGGCGGAGTCTCGTAGCATTTTTTCGTATGCTACTTTTTTTACGAGGGAAACACCCTCATACGGCAAAGCCGTTACACGTCGGGTAAAATTAATTACCCTTGTATAAATGCCGTTCTCATTTGAGAACTATATTTAGTATAACACTTTTCTTTACATAAATCAATGATTTTCTATAATTTTTACTAAAAAACTAGATTTATATTTTTTAATTGCATATATTTTCTATTATTTTTCCTGTGCATCCATATATTTCTTCTACACAATTCATATATACATTGATATCATAGCCCCAAGGGTCATTTATATTCATATCTTCACCATTTTTATCTATCCCTGCATATTCTTTCATTGTATATACTTTTCCTTCTAAATTTGGATACATGTATAATACTGTTTGTTTGTGTATTTCAGTTGCACATAGTATTACATCCATCTCATTTATTTTAGAATTTCTTATATTTGTTGCTCTATGTTTTGAAATATCTACATCATAATATTTTGCTGATTCTACGGCATTGTATGTTGCATAGTCTCCACTTTCTGCATATATTCCACATGAATATACCTCTATATTTAATTTTTTATCTTTTACTATTTTCTTTAATATCCCTTCTGCCATTGCACTTCTGCATATGTTTCCTGTACATATAAACATTATTTTCATAATTTATTTTCTCCTATAATATTTTTTCTTTTTTTATTACAAAAACAAGCAATACTCGCCCCTATAATCTAAACTTACAGTACTATAATATAAAAGAAGGGCGTAATTCGGTAAATTCTTTTAAGTATTCCTTACCGATTAAGCCCCTACATCTCTTGTATTATTTATTAAAAATTTATTCTTCTTCTCCTTTTAAACGTTCTGCTCTATCTGCCGCTATTAGGTTATCTATCATTTCATCTATATTTCCGTTCAAAAAGTCTTCAAATTGGTATACGTTCATTCCTATTCTGTGGTCTGTTATACGTCCTTGTGGGTAGTTGTATGTACGTATTTTTTCACTTCTATCTCCACTTCCTACTTGGCTTTTTCTTTCATTTGCTATTTGGCTATCACGTTTTTGTTTTTCTATTTCGTATAATCTTGAACGTAGTAAGCGCATTGCATATTCTCTGTTTTGTACTTGTGAACGTTCTGTTTGACATTCTGCTACTATTCCTGTTGGTATATGTATTAACCTTACTGCCGATGATGTTTTATTTACGTGTTGTCCACCTGCACCTGATGCTCTATATACTTCTAGTTTTATATCTGCTGGGTTTATATCTATTTCTACATCTGCTACTTCTGGTAGTACTGCTACTGTTGCTGTTGATGTGTGTATTCTTCCACTACTTTCTGTGTCTGGTACACGTTGAACTCTGTGTACTCCACTTTCAAATTTTAACCTACTGTATGCTCCTTTTCCTGTAATCATAAATGATATTTCTTTATAACCACCTAACCCTGTTTCATTTTCATTTACTACTTCTAGTTTCCAATGCTTCTTTTCTGCATACATTGTGTACATTCTAAATAGAGTTCCTGCAAATAGTGCTGCTTCTTCTCCCCCAGCTCCACCACGTATTTCACATATAACGTTTTTGTCGTCGTCTGGGTCTTTTGGTATTAGTAATATTTTTAGTTCTTCTTCTAGTTTTGGCATAAGTTCTTTATTAGCTAGCATTTCTTCTTCAGCTAAGTCTTTCATTTCTGGGTCATTCATCATTTCCTTTGCTTCTTCAAAAGCTTCTTTTGCCTTTTTATATTCTCTATATTTTTGTACAATTGGTTCTATTTCTGCGTGCTCCTTCATGTACTCTCTCCACTCATTAGTTCTTGAAATTACTTCTGGATCACTTATTTTTTCTGTCAATTCTTCATATCTTTTCTCTACAGTTTCTAACTTATCAAACATAAAAATTCTCCTTTTTTTATTTTACTTTGGTATTATACTATATTTTTTT
>CAPNDH010000003.1 GCA_948664205.1 uncultured Clostridia bacterium
ATTTAGGTTTTTCTTTTGATTGGTCTAGAGAATTTTCTACTACTGACCCTGAATATTATAAATGGACTCAATGGCAGTTCTTACAATTTTACAAACATGGTATGGCTTATAAAGATACTATAGCTGTTAACTGGTGCCCTACTTGTAAAAGCGTTTTATCTAATGAAGATGCTGCAGGTGGTGTTTGTGAAAGATGTGGCTTTGAAGTTGAACAAAAAGAAAAAGCTCAATGGATGCTTAGAATGAGTGATTATTCTGAAGATTTACTTAAAGGTTTAGATGATACTAATTTTGCGCCTAGAGTTAAGCTTGGACAAATTAACTGGATTGGTAAATCTACTGGTGTTGAACTTGATGTTAAAATTAAACAAGGTGGAAGTTTTTCTATTTTCACTACTTGTATTGAAACAGTTTATGGAATTACTTTCTTTGTTATTGCTCCAGATGGCAAACTAATTAAAGAGCTTATGCCTAAGGTTACTAACAAAGAAGAAGTTAATGAATATATTAAAGAAACTGCTAAAAAGAGCAGTATGGAAAGAACTGAACTTAATAAAGGTAAAACTGGTTGTAAATTAGAAGGTGTTAGTGCTATTAACCCTATTAATGGAAAAGAAGTTCCTATTTTCTTAGGTGATTTCGTTTTAGGTGATTATGGTACAGGTGCTGTTATGGCTGTTCCTTCTCATGACCAAAGAGATTTTGAATATGCTGTAGAGCATAATTTGGATATGATACAAGTAATTTATGGAAAAGATACATTAAACGAAGCTTTTGAGAAACAAGATTATTTAGGTAAAGGTTGTAAGTTAATTAATTCAGAAGAATTTACTGGTTTAACTGTTGAAAAAGCAAAAGATGCTATTACTGAAAAATTAGTTAACATGGGAATTGCAAGAAAAGTTAATAATTACAAAATGAGAGATTGGGTTTTCTCTCGTCAACGTTTCTGGGGTGAGCCTATTCCTATGATTTATTGTGAAAAATGTGGATGGCAACCTATGAAAGAAGAAGACCTACCTTTATTATTACCAGATGTTGCAGAATATGAACCTACCGAAAATGGAGAAAGCCCACTTGCAAATATTACAGACTGGGTAAATACAACTTGCCCATGTTGTGGTGCTCCTGCTAAAAGGGAAACTGATACAATGCCTAACTGGGCTGGTTCTAGCTGGTATTTCTTAAGATTTATGGATGCTCATAATGATAAAGAATTTGCTTCTATGGATGCTATGAAGTATTGGAATAGAGTTGACTGGTATAATGGAGGTATGGAACATACTGCAAGACATTTACTTTATGCAAGGTTCTGGGTTCAATTCTTATATAATATCGGTTTAGTACCTAATAAGGAAATGATTTGGACTCGTGTAAGCCATGGTATGGTACTTGGTTCAAATAATGAAAAAATGAGTAAGTCTAAGGGTAATGTTATTAACCCTGACGATATCGTTAAAGAATATGGTGCAGACACTTTAAGAGTTTATGAAATGTTTATGGGAGACTACACGCAAGATGCTCCTTGGAGTACAGATTCTTTAAAAGGATGCAAACGTTTTATTGATAAAATTATTCGTTTGAAAGAAAAAGTTGTAGATGGAAATGAATACTCTCCTAAATTAGAAAGCATAATTCATAAAACTATTAAAAAGGTACAAACTGACTTAAGTAATATGTCATACAATACTGCAGTATCAGCATTAATGATTTTAGCAAACAGTTATGATAATGAGAAAAATATAACTAAAGCAGATTATAAATTACTTTTAACGTTGCTTAACCCAATTGCTCCACATATTACAGAAGAGCTTAATGAAGAATTAGGATTTAAGCCACTATGTGAATCTACTTGGCCTATATATGATGAAGCAAAAACAATTGATAGTGAAATAGAAATTCCTGTTCAATTTAATGGAAAACTTAAGTGCACAGTTACAGTTCCTTTAAACTCAGAGGAAGAAGCTGTAAAAGAAGTTGTCCACAATAACGAAACAGTTTGTGGATTGTTGGAAGGTAAAACTATTATTAAAGAAATTTATGTTAAAAATAAGATTTATAATATAGTTGTGAAATAAACAAATATAGGAACCTCAATTAGAGGTTCCTATATTTGTTACTACTTAAGCAATTATCCAGTCTTCGAATCTGGTATATCTCTGGTCTAAAACAAATTCACTACGATAATCCTTAACTACCATATGGCTTTTTGACGCAGATAATAAGGTGACTGGCTCATCCATAAAGGATTTATCTCCCATTGCAGTGGGTTTTATTCTTCTTATTTTTTTACCTTTCCATTTACTCAGCTTAGTTCCTCCTGAGCGCAATGCCTTTTTATACGTAATCCAATTCATATCAGTAAAGCTAATAGGCAAAGTTCTTTCTTCATCTCCAAAGAGCCAACTAAGTGTTGTGTGTCTATATATAATCCTTCCGTCTGTTGTAAAGCCTAACAATAAAATAGCTTCTTCCGTGTAGCATCTATCTTCATAACATGTTGGATTTGTTCTAATTATCTCCTTTCCAATGCACTTGCTTAACCGGTTAATTGTTTTCTTCATAGTTTTGTTTTTCATTTTTTATCCTCCTAATTATTTAATTAAATAATTAATTACTTCCTTCCTACATTATAAAATAGGAATACTTTTGATACTATATATTATATAGTATCTTACATAAAATGTCAATTGTTTGTATCAATAAAATAGCATAAAAAACTGGCAGAATTTTCTACCAGTTTTTTCGTATTTCTTTTTTGTCAATCTTGGACTTTAGAGCATAGCCTCCAACACTTCCATAAAATTATCCGCTTCGAGAAGGTCTCTTAACTCATAATACTTCAGTTCTTCGAAGATATCGTTCAAGTTACCAATGTCGTAGTTCTGAAGCAACCGGATAATTGCACTGTCTGCCGCCACCTTGTCTATTTCCTTGTAGCTGTACTTTCTCAATTTGGATTCTACCCTCTTCTCATTGATGGTCGCCAGCAAAATGGCTACCTCGGTTTCATCCACATCGGGAACTTTCTTTGTAATCTGCTCTACCCGATTTGCACACACTTTAATGCTGTACAAATCCTCAGTACTGGATACAAAAAACTTGTCCTGATGTCTTTCAACGTTAGCTGTCTCGATATTCATAGAAATACCTCCTAAAATAAAAGTGATTTACGCTTACACTTTTATTTTACACTATTTACATAATTTTGTCAAATTTGTTGATTTTTCTTGCCTTTATGTAACTTTTGATATATAATAGATATATTAAATAACTGTAAACTATATTTCATTCTTATTAAGGAGGGAATCTATATGGGGCGGTATTATATCTATAGCTATTTAGAAACTTTGAAAAACATAGCATCAGCTGCTATTCCAATTTTCTTGGATTACTTATGGGTAAATATTTTAGTTGGAGCTATAACTGCAGTAATTGGATATATAATAATACATGAAAAGAAACATTCAAGTTTAAGTCGTTTTCTTCGTAATATTATTATTTTTATATTATTTGCTTTTGAAGTTTTTGTGATTTTGTATTTTTACAATTTGTGCGGAATATACTCTATTCTTTCTGCTTTTTTGGTTATATTCTTTATAATCATAGACAGCATTTAGAAAAAAAATGTACAGAGATTTTTTAAATCTCTGTACATTTTTTTTATTCTTTTATTATCTTTTCAATAGAGTCTTCTCGCATTTTCTTTATTAAATTGCAACTATTATTTAGTTTTTCTTGTTCTTCTGTATTTAATTCTAATTCCATTAATTCCCTTACACCATTTTGGTTAATTACTGCTGGAACTCCTATATACACATCATTTTGCCCATATTCTCCATTTTCCAAATATGTTGATACTGTTAGTATTGAATTTTCATTATCTAATATTGCCCTTACTAGCCTATTTAAGCTCATTCCTATTCCATAATAAGTAGCTTTTTTTCTATTAATTATTTCATATGCTGCATTTATAACATTTTGATGTATTTTCTCTAAATCTTCTATTGGTCTTCCTTTATCTTTTATTATATCAGTTAACTTTTTGCATCCTACATAACAATGTGACCAAGGTACAAATGATGAATCTCCGTGTTCTCCCATTATATATGCATGCACATTTTTACTAGAAACATCCATATAATCTGCTATCATATATCTTAGTCTTGCTGTATCCAATACTGTTCCTGAGCCTATTACTTTATTTTTAGGAAGTCCTGATACTTTATATACTACATATGTCATTAAATCAACAGGGTTACTTGCTACTATTATTATTCCATTAAATCCACTTGCCATTATGTTTTTTGTTATGTCTTTCACTATTTTAGTGTTTACCTCTGCTAATTCTAACCTTGTTTGGCCTGGCTTCTGCGCAACACCTGCTGTAATAACTACTATTTCAGCATCTTTACAGTCACTGTAATCGCCCGCTTTTATTACCATTTTTTGTGGTGCAAAAGGAAGTCCATGAGATAAATCCATCTCTTCTCCTACAGTTTTTTCTTTGTCAATATCTATTAAAACAAGCTCACCTATTCCACCTCTGTTTAACATTGAATATGCCATACTCATTCCAACAAAACCTGTTCCTACTAAAACAATTTTCCCATCTTTCATATCAAATATCCTCCTTAATGTTTTTTAATTTGCTATATTATAATTATACCACTTTTTTTATTTTGTAAAACTAAAAAACAAGAATAAAATTTTCTAAGCTCATTCTTCGCTAAGATTTCTTAGTCGTAGCATTTTAATGCGTACGAATAAGTTATGCTTTAGTAAAATCTAATTCTTCCATAACCATCTTCTAAGGAAACTCACCTTCTTCGTTTCACTACGCATAAGTTATCCGTAAAGTCATTTCATTCCTAACGGCTAACTTAACTAACGTGGATGACTTTCCTAAGAATATAAAAAACTATAAAATTATTATTTGATATTCAAAATTTATTATTATAAGTTAAGTTCTGCTTTCACAATGAAATATATTCATCATTATACTGTTGTAATTTTTTTAAGTTTAGTGATCATTGTTTTGCTACATATTATTTTACCTTTCCTTTCTAGTTCAATTATGAACTACTAGTATTACATACTTAAGCTACGTGAGCCATTATAATACTTTTTTCTTCATATTTCAAGTTTTTAATTTAAAATTTAAGAAAATAAATTAAACTTCTTTAGATTAAACTCTTTTATAGCTACTATGGTAACCAAAATGTAATAAAACTTTAATACCTTTGTAACCCTACTTTTATTATTATATTGTATAATGTATTTGTTAAAATAAATGCCAAATATTTTGGTCATCAATAGCTACGACCCAATTATAAAAAATGTACAAAGGAGAAATTATGAATATAGAAAAAGACTTAAAAAAGGATGGTATTACTGTTATTAAACAGTTAGATACATTAAGTGTTACTTTAATTTCAAAATATGTTGCAGAAAAGCTTATATCTGCCCTTCCTTTTTATGGTTTAAATTATAGTAATTTATTTATAAAAATATGCAATATTCCTATGTTTATTGCTGATATTCCAAGTAGTATGGGAGAAGCAAGTTATTTTTATAAAAATTCTTCTATATACTTCAAAGATGGATTATCTATTCATGAAATGAAAAGATATGCTGTTCATGAATTTATACATGCTTATCAAGAAATAAAAGATAAAAGTAATATATTATATAGGCTTGGGCTTTGTGATTTTACTGGTATTAAAGTTCATGGTTTAGCTTTAAATGAAGGTGCTGTTCAATTAATTTCTGCAAAAGCTTTAGGTAATGATATAGAAAATGTCAAATATTATGATATAGAATTTAATACAAATACTCCTAGTTATTACCCTATTATTTGTAATTTAGTTAGCCAATTAGCTTATATCACTGGTGAAAATGTATTATTTGACAGCACTTTAAATAGCAATTCTAAATTTGTAAAATCTTTGATTTCTTTGCTAGGAGAAAAAAACTTTTATAAAATAGAATCAAATTTAGATAAAATATTGAAGATTGAAGAAGAAATGATTTCTTTATCTAATAAATTAGAAAATGAATTTTTAAGTGGAGCTTTTATTGCTAAATCTTCTACCAAAATAGGTATATATAAAAATTCTATTAAAAATATATTTTTTGAAACTCAAAACCTTATTATAAAATCTTATTTTGATAGAGCATTAAATAATGTATATTCTATACAAGAAATTGAAGATTATAGAAAAAAATTATATTGTTATAAAGATTTATTAGGTGTTACAGAAGACTATAATTTCTTTAATGATTATTATATTAATATGATGATGAAACTAGATGAAAAATATGAACAAGCTTCTAACCCTGAACTTTCACTTGTTCCATATACTAGAAGTATTTTTGAAATTATTATTCAAAAAATACGTGCACTTATTGGTGTTAAACGGAGAAGAAATGAATTTTGTAAAAGTGAAATAGAATACCAGAGAGGCTTCGCCTCTCGGACGAGCGATGAAAAGCCCCTACAATTCAAAATCAGTTTTTTCTATAAAAGTTGGGGAAGTTTTGGGAAAGTTTTAAACATATCCTAAATCTTTTAACAAATTAAAGAAATAAATTTTAAAAAGTTGGAAAGTTTTTGACACGTCCCAAATCTTTCCAACTTTTTTTATTTAACTAACTTTTTAATTTCTTGATATATTTTCTCTTCAACATTCCCTACTGAATTTTTATTTGCATTTATCCCCATTTCTTTCATGTGTTGTGGATTATTTACTATGTTTTCTATTTCTTTATTAAGTGCTTTTGCATTTAGATCTTTATTCAATACTATTTTTGCTGCACCTATTTTCTCTAATACCTTTGCATTATATAATTGATGGTCATTACTTACATTTGGTAGTGGTACTAATATTGAAGGTTTTCCCAAGTTTGATATTTCTGTTATTGTCATTGCTCCACTTCTTGCAACTATAATATCTGAAATGTTCATAACTTCTTCCATATTATATATGTATGGTACTATTTTCATATTTTGTATATTATTAATATTTAAATTTATATTCTCAAATTGTCCTTTTATTATTTCATATTGCTCAGGACCTGTTGCCCACATTATTTGATAATTTCTATTTAGTTTTTTATTTGCAATCTCAATTATTGCTTCGTTTATTGCTTTCGCTCCTTGGCTTCCCCCAAAAACTAATACTATTGGTTTATTTAAACTAAGACCTAATTTAGTTTTTATATTCTCTTTTTCTTCTTTACCATATTCAAGTTTTTTAACTTTTACAGGTGTTCCTGTATGCACTATTTTTTTAGCATTCTTTATTTTATTTTTTGCATCCTTAAATGATATTAAAATGCAGTCTGTTTTTTTAGCAAGCATTGTTACTGCTTTGCCTGGAAACGCATTACTTTCATGGATAATAGTTGGAATATGTAGTTTATGCGCAGCTGTAATTGTTGCTCCACAAATATATCCTCCTGTTCCTATTACAATATCTGGTTTAAATTCTTGTATAATCTTTTTTGCTTCTCCATAACCTTTAAATGTTCTATATAATCTTTTTAAATTTTCAATTGAAATTTTTTTACATAACCCATAGGCTTGTATTGTTTTTAGTTCATATCCCGCTCTTGGAACCAAGTCATTTTCTAGACCTCTTGATGTACCTATAAACATTATTTTAGAATTCGGCTCTTTTAGTTTTATTTTATTAGCTATTGCTATTCCCGGATTAATATGTCCCCCAGTACCAGCCGCCGCAACAATTACCCTCATTCTTTTCCTCCCAAAACTCGAAGAGTTTTGTACTCTTCACTATTCATTATTCATTATTCACTATTCATTAAAGCAATTTTTTCGAAGCACGGACGACTACTAGTCGCTCCTACATCAAACCTCAGGTTTGTATTATTCACTATTCATTAAAGTAATTCCTTTTAAGAACAGGCAGACACAAGTTCTGCCCTCACATAAATGTCCCAAGAGGGACAGATTACTCAAAAGGAAACGTCCCCAATGGACACCCAATGGACATTACACTTTCGAACTAGAACGTGATATATTTAATAATATTCCACAGCTACATAGTAATATTACTAGCGCAGTTCCACCATAACTAAAGAAAGGAAGTGATATACCAGTTGCTGGCATTGAAGAAGTAACAACTGCTATATTCATTATTGCTTGAAGTCCTATTAATGATGTTATACCTACTGCTAGTAAGCTTCCAAAGCAATCTTTTGCTTTCATTGATATAACGGCTCCTCTCCATACAAATATTGCAAATAATGCGATTACTGCTATACATCCTATAAATCCTAATTCTTCTGCCAATACTGCAAATATAAAGTCATTATGTGGTTCTGGTATATATAAATACTTTTGTTTACTGTTTCCTAGTCCTACTCCAAATAGCCCTCCTGAGCCTATTGCATATAAACCTTGTATAACTTGCCAACCTGTATCTGTTGCATCTGCCCAAGGATCTAAGAAAGTAGTTAATCTTGCTAAACGGAAATCTCCTTTTCCTGTTACTTGCGCCAAAACTAACATTCCAAATACAAGTGCTGAGCCCCCTGCTACACCCGCTGTTAAAAAGTATTTCGTTTTACTTCCTGCCATTACCATCATTATACTTATTATTGCTATAATAATAATTGATGCACTTAAATGGTCTTGTATAAAGAATAATATTGCTATTGGTGGTACTAAATATATAAGTGGTTTTACAAAACCTAACCAAAATGAGTTTAATTCTGTTCTATGATCTGCAAGATATGACGCATAAAATACAATTAACCCTATTTTTGCAAGTTCTGATGGTTGGAATTGTCCAAATCCTAAATTTATCCACCTTCTTGCACCCTTAACTTCTACACCTATTTTAGGTACAACTACTAATGCAAGAAATATTATTGAAAGTATGTAAGCAACTTTATAAAGTTTTTTATAAATTCTATAATCTATTTTTGATATTGTAAGCATTAATACTATTCCAATAAAGCCAAATACTGCCTGATTTATTAAGAAGTGATAACTGTTTCCATAATTAGCAAGTGAAAATGGTGCACTTGCTGATAGTACCATAACAATGCCTAATGCTAATAACAAAAAGATTGTTATGCACAATATAAAATCAAATTGTTTTTGATTTGTTTTTCCTTTATTTTTTACCTTTGTATTAGGCATTGTTTTTCTCCTTTCGAAACTCAAAAAGTTATATTGCAAATATTCCTATTATGCATGCTACTAGTGTTACAATACTAAATACTGAAACTACTTTATTTTCTCTCCAACCTGATAATTCAAAATGATGATGTAATGGTGCCATTTTAAATATTCTGTTTCCTGTCCTTTTATAATGAGCTACTTGAATCATTACAGATAATGTTTCTAATACTGGTATTATTGCTATTATTAACAGTAATAATGGCATTTTTAGGTATAGTGCCATTGCAGATACAGCTCCTCCTAAAAGTAGCGAACCTGTATCTCCCATCATTATTTTTGATGGATATAAATTGAATAATAAAAAACCTAAACAAGCTCCTGATAATGCACTTCCAAATAATGTTACTTCTTTTAAATTAAATATTATTCCAATTACTGTTAAACATGTAAGTATTATTGTTGTAACACTACTTGATAAACCATCTATTCCATCTGTTAAGTTAATTGCATTTGTTGCCGCTAGCATTACAAATATTGCAAATGGTATGTATAACCAAATTGGCATTGTTATTGTGGTTTTAACAAATGGAATATATATGTCTGTTCCATTACCTAATACTTTGCTCAAAAATATAGTGTATACAACTGCTACTATTAAAAGTCCTATCATTTTTGCCATTGGTCTTAATCCTTTTGTGTTCCTTAATACTAATTTTTTAAAGTCATCTATAAAACCTATTAATCCAAACCCTACACTTGTTAGCATTAAAACTATCATGTTTTTAGCAATTTGTGGTTCTATTGTTTTATGTGTATAGTAGTAATATAAACCTATACATATTATTACTATACTAATTGCAATTATTATTCCTCCCATTGTTGGAGTTCCTTGTTTTTTTAAGTGTGATTCTGGCCCATCATCTCTTTCAATTTGACCTACTTTTAATTTTTTTAGTATTGGTATTATTATTAATGATAGTATTACTGTTATTATGAATGATAATATCAATACTTTTACTTGAAATTCCATTTTAACCTCCTGTTGGAGATTAGAGGTTGGAGGTTAGAGGTTGGAGGTTGGATTTATGGTAATTCTTCGAAGAATTTACCTAATTTCCAACTTCCAACTTCCAACTTCCAACTTCCAACTTCCTCTTATGTTCTTTACTGTTTATTGTAAAGTTGGTCTATTTTAAACCTAAATGTTACCTTCTATTATATCATTTACTATTATTCTTTCATCAAATGGGTGTTTAACTCCATTTATTTCTTGGTATGGCTCATGTCCTTTTCCTGCTAGAAGGATAATATCTTTTTTGTCTGCCATTTTTATTGCTTTTCTTATTGCTTCTACTCTGTCTACTATTACAGTATATTTGCCTTTTGTTTTCTTTATTCCTTCCTCTACTTGGTCTACTATTTTTTGTGGGTCTTCTGTACGTGGATTATCTGATGTTATTATTGTATAATCTGCTATTCTTCCTGATATTTCTCCCATTATTGCTCTTTTACTTGTGTCTCTATCTCCTCCACAGCCAAATACTGAAATTACTCTTCCACGTGTATAACTTTTTACTGCATTTAATATACTTTCTAAGCTTTCTGGTGAATGTGCATAATCTATCATTATTGTTAATTCTTTGCTGTTATTTACTAATTCACTTCTTCCTGGTACTCTTACTTCTTCTAATGCTTCTTTTATTTGGTCTACTGTTGCACCTAATTTTTCTGCTACACATATTGCTGCTAGTGAGTTATATACACTAAATCTTCCTGGTATTCCTGTTTTTATTCTTTCATTTCTCATTCCTAGTTTTACTTTAAAGTCTACATATGAATTTGTTATTGTTATATCTTTTGCAAGCATATTACAGTAGTTGTCTATTCCATATGTTGTTATATTGCAGTTTGGAACTAATTTTGGTAGTTTTGCTACATGGTAATCATCTGCATTTATAAATGCTGTTTTACACATTTTAAATAACTCTACTTTTGAATTAAAGTAATCTTCCATGTCTGGATGTTCCTTTTCACTTATATGATCTTTTGAGAAGTTAGTAAATACCCCTATGTCAAACTCTGAACCTGCAACTCTATGTAATTTTAAACTTTGAGAAGATACTTCCATAACTACTGCTTCACAACCTGCTTCTGCCATTTTAGCAAAAATTGATTGTAATTTATTGCTTTCAGGCGTTGTTCTATCACTATCTTCTAGTTTTTCTTCTCCTATATATGTTGCTATTGTTCCTATTAAACCTACTTTTTTACCTGCTTTTTCTAATATTTTCTTTATCATAAATGTTGTTGTTGTTTTTCCTTTTGTTCCTGTAACACCTATTAATTTAAACTTTCTTGATGGATTATTATAGAAATTACATGAACAGATTGCTAATGCATATCTTGTATCTTTTGCAACTATTACTGTTACTTCTTTTGGTATTTTCTTTATTAATTCTGTGCTTACTCCTTCTTGTAGCATTACAGCTGTAGCACCTTGACTTATTGCTGTTTCTACATATTCATTTCCATCTGCTGTAAAGCCTTTTACTGCTATAAATAAATCTCCTTTTCCTATATTTCTAGAGTCTTTATCTAAACCCGCTATTTCTATTTCTAAATTTCCTCTTACTTTTAGGCCTTCTAAGCCTACTAATATTTCATTTAACTTCATAAAATTCCTCCATAATATATTTTGTATGTACATTATATCTCTAATAATTGTATTTGTAAATTATATTACCAAAAAAAGCATAACTAAAATTTTCTAAGCTCATCCTTCGCTAAGAAAATCTAAGTTCTGCATAATTTATTTCTACGTCAAGTGCCTTATAATATATCTAATGTTTATGTAAAAATGCACTTTCCTAGAACTAAAAAAATAATCATTACATATATGCAATGATTATTTTTTATTTTAGTTCTTTATAAATTACCTTGCTAATACTTTGTAGTATTCATCTAAATCTGTAGTTCTAATTATTCCGTCTCCTGATTCTTCCCTTAAGTCTAATGCGCGTAATGCTAATGGGTCTTGTATAACTTCTGCCTTTGCTAAATGTTTTATTAACATATCTAAATCTAGTGTTCTTACTCTTCCATCTCCGTCAGCGTCACCTTTTGCTACTATTGAAAATACCTTTTCTTGATTTCCTTTTGTTGCTTTTAATATCATTCCTGTTTTTATTCTGTTATCATTTGGTACTGGGTTTCCTTCTTTATCCCATACAGTAAGTACACCATTTGACTCTAAATTGTTTATAAATGTTTGTACTGATACTGTATTCCCTCTTACTGCTTCTTTTGTATCTACAAATGGTTTGTTTATTTCATAATGTTTTCCTTTGTAAGAGCTAAATAAATTATATATATCTATTCCTTCTGAATCTTTTTTAGAAATTACATATAAGTCTTCATCTTCTTTTTCATTTGTAATATCTATTTTTATATTACCATTTTGATTTTTAAGTACTGTTGCTATATCATTTCCCATTATTAGCTCTGGATTTGCAACTACTATTTTTCCTTCAACTTCTTCAAAGCTTACTTTCACAATAATTACTTCTGAAGTTGCATTATAACCTTCTGGTGCTACTTTTTCTTTTATTACAAATGTATGACTTTCTCCTACATTTCCCGGCACAATTCCATTTATTAAAAGCTTACCACTTGTTGTTCCATATTCTTTAGTAGTACCATTTGGATTTACTATTGTAAATATTGCTGAACCTTGTGTTATTAATTCATTTGTAACTGAATCTAATTTATTTATTTCTATAGAGTAATTTTGTTTTTGAGCTTCTTCTTTTATTTTATCATTTGTTATTATAAGGTTTACTGTATTCTTTTCTACGCTTTCTGCCTTGCTTATATCTTCTCCTGTAACTGTATAATTTGCAATTTGTATTTTTTCATTTTCATCTTTAGCAAAATTAATAGCTATTTGTGCAAGGTTTGAATTTAGTTCATATCCTTCTGGTGATTTTATTTGCTCTATTTCATAGTTAATAGTTCCTTCTAATTTTGGAATTTCTAACTCTATAATTCCACCTTTTATTTGAACTTCCTTATATTCATAATTACCTGTATTCTTATTCGTTAATTTTAATACTGTTGTTCCTTGTTCAATTACATTTCCTTCTCTATCCACGCCTGATATTTTTATAAAATATTTTTCTGGTACTACTACTTGTGGCTCTTGTTCATTTATTACTTTTACATTTACTGTGTTTGCTGTGTTACTTATTTTTTCTATTCTTGCTCCATTTACAACTGCTGTATTAATAGCTCCATCACTATTAAATGTTATCGTTATTGTTTTTGTAGTTTCATCTAGTATATATCCATTTGGAGCTTTTATTTCTTTTAGTGTGTATACGTATTCTTGCCCTAGCATAATCTCTTTATTTGTTTTTGAAAATTCATATGTTATTTTACCTTGTTCATTTGCTTTTAAATAATATGTTTTTCCATCTGCTATCAACTCAAACATAGTATCAGTTGATTCTATATTTTGATTTTGTGTATTTACTTTATCAATATTTATTGAATAATTATATTTTATTGTTTCTTTTTGAGTTGGTACATTTAGTGTTGCTACTTTTATATTGTCTTGCTCTGTTACTTCTATACCATTATCTCCGCTTACTAGTACTATTTTTCCGTCAATTTCTTCAAATGTTAATTTTAGTATTATATCATTTCCTTTTACATATCCAGCTGGTGTTGTGTTTTCAGTTAATATATATACATATGTTCCTGCTTTTTCTGGTGCTGGTAAATTTTCATTATTTCCTGTTGTAGAATATTCTACTTGTGTTCCATTTGGTAATGTTACTGTATACTTAGTTTCGCCAGTTATAATTTGCCCTTCTTCATCTACTTTATTTAATACTAATTTAAAGTCTTCTGGTACTGGTTCTATTTCTTCTGCTGGTTTTTCTTCATTTATTATTCTTATATTCACTTCATTTGAAGTATTGTTTACTTTTTCTATTTTCGTTCCATTTACAACTGCTGTATTAATAGTTCCATCATTATTGAATGTTATTGTTATTGTTTTTTCTGCTTCGTCTAATACATATCCATTTGGTGCTTTTATCTCTTTTAGTGTGTATACATATTCTTGTCCTTCTACAATTTCTTTATTTGTTATAGAAAACTCATATGTTGCTTTTCCTAATGGATTTGTTTTTATATATTGTGTTTCACTAGCTGTTGTTAATTCAAATATAGCAATGTCTTCTGTTATACTTGTTTTAAAGTTATCATCTTTTACTTTATTAATATTTATTGAATAATTATATTTTATTGTTTCTTTTTGAGTTGGTATATTTAATGTTGCTACTTTTATACTATCTTGCTCTGTTACTTCTATACCATTATCTCCATTTGTTAGTACTATTTTTCCGTCAATTTCTTCAAATGTTAATTTTAGTACTATGTCATCTCCTTTTACATATCCTGTTGGTGTAGTACTTTCAGTTAATACATATACATATGTTCCTGCTTTTTCTGGTGCTGGTAAATTTTCATTATTTCCTGTTGTAGAATATTCTACTTGTGTTCCATTTGGCAATGTTACTGTATATTTAGTTTCAGCAGTTATAGTTTGCCCTTCTTCATCTACTTTATTTATTGCTATTTTAAAGTCTTCTGGTACTGGTGGCATTTTTTCATTTTTAATATTTACTGTTGCTGTTCTTGGGTCTCCATTTGCAATTGTTATAGCTTCACCATTATAAGAAACTACTTTTCCACTTGATAATATTATTTTATTATCTTGTTTTTCATATGTAAGTTCTAATATTATATTACTTTCCTCTACTACATATCCATTTGGTGCTTTTGTTTCTTTTATTAAATATGTATATGTTCCAGTTTCTTCTGGCGCTAAAACAGCTATATTTTCTGTTTTTCCATTAGCATTGGTTGAGTAGTTTTGCTTTGTACCATCTGGCATTGTTATTGTAAATTCTGCTGAACTACTTGTAATACTGTTATTTTCTTCATCTACTTTATTTATTACTAAATTAAATACTTCTTTTTCTGCTTCTGGTTCTTTTGCTTTATTTAGTATTTTTTCTTCTATTGTATTACTCTCACTTGTAACACTTGCTATTCCATTTGAATTTGAAAGTGCTGTAAGAACATTTCCTTCGTCATCAAATGTTACTGTTACTTGTATAGGTTCTTCTACTTTTACATATTCATTTGGAGCTAATATTTCTTCAATAGTATACATATATGGAGCTTCTGTAGTAAGCATTTGTAATTCTTGTATATTTATAACTCCATTTTCGTCTGTTTCTTGGTATACTACTTCTCCATCTAATTTTGTAATTTTAAATAATGCACTATTATTAGTTATTGCATTTCCACTTTCATCTGTTTTTGTTATTTTTAGGTTATGTGGTATAACATTTTTTTCAACTGGTAATGTTATTTCTGGTATATTTACATTTTCGTCTTCCCAATATGCATTTTTATCATTACATGTTACATCTGATTCAATTATTTTGATTGTTGTTTGTGTTTGTGAATTTGTTAATGCCTTAAATTTTAGTGTACATATTGTATCATTAACTCCCAAAGTTCCATCACCTGATGTCTTTGATAGTATAATTGTTTTAGTATCCATTGCTGATGTATTAGTATAGCCTTCTACGCCTATTATTTCTAGTAATTGAAGTTTACTCTCATCATACCATACATTTCCTCTATATACTTTAACTTTACCAAGATTTACTAATTCTGAAATTTTTAGTTCTACTGTAATTTCATCATTTTCATTATATTTAGATGCATTAGAAGTTAGTTCTAAAACCAATTTATCTTCATTTCCTACTGCATTAACTATAATACTCATATAATTCATTAGCATTAATATAATTAAAATTATTGCATATACTTTCTTTGTTATTTTTTTCATATACCTTCTCCCCTTTATATATTGACGATTCTTGTGTCAAAGTCATTGTTTAATGACACTCACACAAGAGCCGTCAATTATATACGTCTCTCGTGTCTTTTTTATATTATTTTAGTTTGTTTTCATATATTTTATATCTTGCAAATAATATTCCTACCACAATAATTGCACTTACAATTAATATAACTACCATATAAGGTTCTCCTGTTTGTGGTATTTTTCCTGAAGTTGCAGTCGTTTTGTCATTTTTTACTCCTGTATTTGAATCAGTTGGTTTTTTATTGTCATTTGATGGATCTGTTGGTTTTGTTGGGTCTGTTGGATCTGTTGGATCTGTTGGATCTGTTGGGTCTGTTGGATCTGTTGGGTCTGTTGGGTCTGTTGGATTTACTGGATCTTTAGCAGTTACTTTAAATTCTACATATGGTGCATTTACATTTTCATCATCAAAATAGACATTTCCATCACTTCCAGTAGCATCAATTTCTGATAATTGAATTCTTGTATTTTCAACTTCTTTTAATACCTTAAATTTTAGTTTTACAATATCTCCAGATTCAGCATATTGATTTCTTACTAATACAATATTTGTAGCATCTTCTTTTACTTCCCATCCATTTAATCCTTCTGCTCCTAAGTATTCAAATATGGTTTTATCATATGACTTTAAAGTAGTTACTTTACCTACATTACTAAAGCCATTAATACTTCCTATTGAAAATGTAACGCTAACCTCATCTCCTACTTTAACATTTACATTTTGAGTTGTTAAATTAAAAGTAGCACTGTAAGCTGCATTTACAATATTAATATTTGATAATAAAATAACCAATGCTAGCAAAATTGCTAAACTCACCTTTTTTGTCTTTCTCATATTTTTCTCCTTTCTTTATATAATAAAATTAATTTCTTTTTTATCTTTGTCTATATCATTCTTATAAAGAAGTATAAACAAAATATCTTAATATTACTATAAAAAAGTTTTTCTAAAAAATCAATGGCGTTTTTTACCTATATTTTAAATTTTACATTTTATAAAAAACCACAAAATATACGGAAACTAGCCTTCTTTTTATATTTTTGCCTTTTATTTTTGTTTTATTATATTTTTATTACATTTTTTTAGCTTTTAATAAGCTTTACTAGGGAATACCGGACTTTGTTTGTTTTTAATATCAGCTACTAGACAAAATAACTAAGTTATAGTAGAATATCAAAAGTGAAAAATAAAATTTTCTTAATAAACTCACCTTTATAGTGGATGACTTTCTTAAGAATAAAAAATTAAAGGAGAATTAATATGTTTTTAAAGTATTTAATAGTTTTTTTAGTATCAATGGTACCACTTATTGAACTTAGAGGATCTGTTCCAATTGGTTTAAGTCCACTTTTAGGTGAAGCTTTACCAATAGTTCCTCTTTATATAATTTCTATTGTTGGAAATATGCTACCTGTACCAATTATATTTTTCTTTGCAAGAAAAGTATTAGTATGGGGAGCTGATAAGAAATATATAGGTAAATTTTTCAAATTCTGTTTAGAAAAAGGTGAAAAAGGTGGAAAAAAATTAGAAGAAAAAGCTGGACGTGGTTTATATGTAGCACTATTCCTTTTTGTAGGTATTCCATTACCTGGAACAGGAGCGTGGACTGGCACACTAGCTGCAAGTCTTCTTGATATGGATTTTAAAAAGAGTGTAATTGCAATTATGGCAGGAGTAATACTTGCTGGTATTATAATGGGGTTAGCTTCTGCTGGAGTATTTGGTGCTATTGGTGCAATATTTGCATAAAAAAGATAACTAAAAAAGCTGAGAATTCTCTCAGCTTTTTCTTTATTATTCTTTATCATTATAATATATTCCATCTTTTGGTATATAAATGTAATATTCATATCCCTTAACAAATTCGGATTCTGTTTTAAAGTAAACCTTCTTCAATTTTTGTACTACTTCAAAAACATCAATATGTGGGTTCTCTTCATAAATATCATCTTCAAATTTTTCAACATAATTATTATGTCCATCTATAACTTTAGTTGTTGTTCCGCCAGTATCTGTTACAATATCATAATAATATGCTAATGATGGCTCAGAACAAATATAATATCTTCCACCTGATATATTTGTATAAGGCACTTCTTTCATTTCTACTATGCTTATTGTATTTACTTTTCTAGTATATGTTCCATTATACTCAGATGCATTAATCTGAAACAAAAAGAAACAAAGCATATATAACATATAAAGCAACATTCCTATGCTTGCCATAACCACATTAAATTTTCTAAACTTTTCTGTGCTTATAGCTAATGCAAGAAATATCATAGTTATAATAAACAATATCCCTAAAATCATAATAGGTACATCCTTATTTATTATTCCACAAATAATAAGAGCAATATTACATATGGTAAATATTATTACCGCAATTATACAGACTGTCTCCATTATATCAGTTATTTTATTTATTGTGTCTCTGTATTTTTTGGATCCTATGACGTTTCTTTTACATCTTTCATTCTCATTATCAAAAATTGACGTTATAACCAAAATAATTACTAAAGCTATTATTGATCTTATAAAGATTTTTAATATCATACCCATATAATTTCCTCCTTAATAAATTATTATTTACGAGTTACTACATACTTTCCTTTTTAAAATTATTTGTATTTTATAATATTTTACATAAGATGTCAATGTTTTTTTATAAATTCACACCTTTGAAATCCTTTTACATTATAAAAACATAAATGACGCAAAAGGGACAGATGACGCATAGGGAAACGTCCCAACGCGTCATCTGTTTAGTTTAATATAAATTCTATTACTACTTTAAATAAGTCTCCATCTAAGTGTATATTAAAGTTTCCACCTTGCAGTTTTGTTAAACTTTCGGCTATTGATAAACCTAGCCCGCTTCCTTCTGTATTTCTTGAGGTATCTCCTCTTACAAACCTTTGCATTAATTCTTCTGTTGATATGTTTAATTTTGCTTTTGATATATTTTTTAAGTGTATTTCTACTTTGTTTTCTTTTTTTATTATATCTACATATACTCTTGAACCTTCTAGTGCATATTTTACTATGTTTGTATACATATTTTCTATTACTCTATAAAGGTACCTACTATCTGCTTTTATATTTACCTTTTCTTTAGGCATTTGAAGAATTAGTTCTAAGTTTTTCTCATTAAATTTATCCTCAAATTCTCCTGATATTTGTTTTATTAATTCTTTTAAATTTATACTTTCTATATTTAGTTTTATATTACCAGAAGTTGCTTTTGATGCTTCTACTAGGTCTTCAGTTAACCTTTTTAGCCTCTGTGATTTGTTATCTAATATTTCTAAATATTCTTTTGCTTTTTCATTAGGCATATCTTCTTTTTTTAGTAAATCTACATAGTTTATTATTGAAGTAAGTGGTGTTTTAATATCATGTGATACATTTGTTATAAGCTGTGTTTTCATTCTTTCACTTTTTAAACTTTCTTCTACTGCTTTTGTAAGTCCTGTTGATAAACTATTTATATATTCTGCCATTTCTTTTAAATTTTTTTCTAAATTTGTAGTATCTATCTTTACATCTTCTTTTCCTTCATATATGCATTTTAATTGTTCTTTTACATTATTTAGTTGTTTTGTGTATTTTAATATTGTATATAGAGCTAATCCCCAAAACAATAATAATAAAATTACACCAAACCCTGTTGAAGCTGATATTATAATTAAGAATATAGATATCAATACAAAACACATATAATATATTATTAATTTACTAGTAATTTCCTTATTCCATAATATTAAGTTAGATACTTCTTTTATTTTTTCTTTTATCCATTTACACATTTTATACATTAAAGTTGTTTTTATAAAGTTTCTTGCTTTTATTCTTTTTATTGTTGTTATTCCTATAACAGCACATGATATATAACATATTAAATATGCAATAAGACCTATAACTATTGTATACATATTTGCATTTAATAAGCATTCTTTTGCTATTAAAGAGAACGTTACAATTACTATAAAGCCTACTGCAAATATTATTTCATAAGAAAATTTGTCAAAATTGCTTAAGTATATACCTTCTTTATTATTTTTATGCCCTATTGACCATATTAAGTATACCCCTATTATAAATAAAATTAATATTGAATATGACATTACATATACTGGCATACTTCCTACATTTGATACAAAATTGTAAATTGATACATTTACTTTATACTCTAATGTTGAAGATTGCTCTTTACTAAAGCTTGTATATATAGAGAATTTATTATTCTTTATTTCTTTTAAATTTTCTAGTCCATAATTGTATGCGAACCCCGTATCATCTAATTGCTCTAAATTTGTGTTTATACTTGTTGTTTCTTTATACCAGTGATATTCGCTATTTTTTATTTCTTCTATTTTTTCATTATAATTTTCTACTTTTATATTTGTAAATATTGTGCCATTTTCATCTATTATAATGTAATTAAAACCATTATAATAACCTCTATATGTTTGAGAATAATATATTTTAGTTGGCATTTCTTGTACTAGTGTATAATTGTCTACAAAAGAATTGTAATATTCTCCTTGTTCTCTAATGCCCTCATTTATACTTGCACATATTCTAAAAATTCTTTGTAAATTTGGGTAATATTCATTATATATAAAGCTATCTGTTTTGAAGTAATCTCCTCTTGATAGGTCTTCTTTATTATAAGAATTATATTCTATATATATTGCGCCTAATATTATTGCTAATACTAAGAATGGAATTATTATATATGATATTATCTTTAGTGTATCTGAGTTTTTTATTTTTTCCATTTTTCCTCCTTAATGCGAAGCATGTACTATTCATTATTCATTATTCATTGTTCATTTAAGTATTTTTATTTTAATGAAGAATGAATAGTGAATAATGAATGATGAATAATGTTTTATTTTTAGTCTATTTTTTCTATTTTATAGCCAATACCCCAAATTACTTTTAAATATTTAGGTTCTTTTGGGTTTATTTCTATCTTTTCTCTTATATGCCTTATATGTACTGCTATTATATTATCTGCTCCATATGCTTCATCTTCCCATACATTTTCATATATTTGCTCTATTGAGTATACTTTTCCTTTATTTTTTGTTAAAAATTTTAATATGTTATACTCTGTTGGTGTAAGCTTTATTTCTTTGCCTTCAACTGTTACTTGTTTTATATCGTCTTTTATAATTAATTCGCCAGTTTTAAATATATTGGTGTTTTCATCTTCTTTATCTGCTATAGTTCCAAGTCTTGTGTATCTTCTTATTTGTGAATTTACCCTTGCTATTAATTCTATTGGGTTAAATGGTTTTGTAACATAATCATCTGCTCCATTATTTAAACCTGCAACTTTGTCATAGTCTTCAGATTTTGCAGAAAGCATAAGTATTGGTATACTTTGTGTTTTTCTAACTTCATTTGCTACTTCCATGCCATCCATTTCTGGCATCATTATATCTAGTATAATTAAATGTATTTCATTGTTTGCAATTAATTTTAAGGCTTCTTTTCCATTATAAGCTTTTAAAATATTATAACCTTCTTTACTTAAATAAATTGCAATTGCATTAACTATTTCTTTATCGTCATCACATACTAAAATATTATACATTTTATTTTCATCTCCCTTTTCCTTATATAAGTATAGCACATATTTATTAATAAAAAATAGATAGATTATTAATTTTTTATTAATTTACCATAATATTACCCAAAAGGTCAGGTTGTTTTGGTACATTGTAGTGTAGGGGCAGCTAGTAGCTGTCCGCTCTTCGAAGAAATTACCCTAAATTAAATGTTAATTTAAGCAATTTCGTTGGAGACGGACAGCTACTAGCTGCCCCTACATTTCTTTTGTAATTTACTATATAATTTAAAAATATTATTTCTTATTCTTCCACTCTATAAAATCTTCTATTATTAACATTAATACTGCTACTACTGGTACTGCTAAAAACATTCCTAGCACTCCAAAGTATGCTCCACCTACTGTTACTGCAAATATTACTAATAATGGACTTATTTTTAGTGAATCTCCTACTATTTTTGGATTTATTATATTTGCATCTATTTGTTGAAGTATTGTTACTACTATTAACATCCATATTGCTTGGCTAAGTCCTCCTGTAAAGAAGGTTATAATTACTGCTATTATTACTGCTATTATTGCTCCAAAGTATGGTATTATATTTGCTAGACCTATCATAAATCCTAATAATACTGCATATTTTACTCCTAATATCGACATTCCTATTGATGTTAATATTCCTACTATTATTGCATCTAATATTTGACTTGCTAAGAATTTAAAGAATATTTGATTTGTTCTATTAAAATATTTATCTATATTTTCATAAGTTTTTTTCTTGAATATTGCTCCTAGTAGTTTTCTAAAGAAGTTTATTATTCCTTTTCTACTATTTAACATATATACTGACACTACTATTGATACAAATATATCAAATATTCCACCTAGCATTCCTACTATACCTTGTACATAGCCTGTTAGTGCCTCTGTATTAATTATTTTTGTTAAATCTATATTTTGTATTTCTTTTATTACTTTTTGTGCTATTTCTGATTTAAATATTGAATCTTCTGGAAGTGTATTTATCTTTTCTACTGCTATATTATAGTAAGTTCCAAAGTTATTTGCTAAATCTACTACACTTTGTATTACTGGTGGTAAAATTACATTTATTAATATAATTATTAAAATTAGTGCTATTAAATATACTGTTAATACACTTAATGCCCTTGCTTTTTTGTTTATAAATTTAGGTTTTCTTACTTTTTTATATAGCCCTTCTATTTTTTGACATGGTACGTATAAAATATATGCTATTAATATTCCTACTAAAAATGGAGATATTACTCCTAAAAATCCTTTTATTCCTGTAGCTATTGCTTCAAATTTATCTAGCACTTTATATACTGCTACTACTGCTATTGCTAGTGAAAACCAGAATAGCCATTTTGTCCAATTTCTGTTTTTGCTTTCCATTTTTTTCTCTCCTTACTTTTTCAGATTTTTGGGTGCGTCCTAAAAATCTCATATTTCTATTTGCAGTTCTACTGGGCAGTGGTCGCTTCCTAGTATTTCTGGGTGAATTGCACTTTCTTTTATTTTGTTTTTTATACTATTTGATACTATAAAGTAGTCTATTCTCCAGCCTACATTTTTTTCTCTTGCTCTTCCCATATATGACCACCATGAATAGCAGTTTTCCTTTTCTGGGTATAAATATCTGAAAGAGTCTGTAAAGCCTGCATCTAGTAAGTTTGTCATTTTATTTCTTTCTTCATCTGTAAAACCTGCATTTTTTCTATTAGTTTTTGGATTTTTCAAATCTATTTCTTTATGTGCTACATTTAGATCTCCACAATATATTACTGGCTTTTTTTCATCTAACTTTTTTAAATATTTTCTTATTTCGTCTTCCCAAACCATTCTGTAGTCTAAACGTTCTAGCTCTCTTTTTGAATTTGGTGTATAACAATCTACAAAATAAAATTTTTCAAATTCTAGTGTTATTATTCTACCTTCTTTGTCATGTTCCTCTATTCCTATTCCATAACTTACGTTTATTGGCTTTTTCTTTGTAAATATTGCTGTTCCTGAATATCCTTTTTTCTCTGCACTATTCCAATATTGATAATATCCTTCTAATATAAGTTCTAGTTGCCCTTCTTGCATTTTTGTTTCTTGAATTGCAAATATATCTGCATTTATTTCATTAAAGAATTCCATAAATCCTTTATTTACGACTGCTCTTAAACCGTTAACATTCCATGATATACATTTCATATACTTTTTCTCCTTTTTGAATATTGCTATTATAGCATAATTTATTTATTTTGTATAGTGTGGGTTTTATAATTTGTAATATGCAAGAAAGTGGCTTCGCCACCCTACGTGTTAAATTGTTCGCTCCCAGTAAGTAATATAAAAAACAAAAGCCTAGTAACATTTCTGTACTAGACTTTTTTTGTAAAACTTATTTAAGTTATTTTTTGTACTAATTGTGATATATAATATCTTTAACATATTGATATGTTTCTAATTCTTCATATCCTTCTTCTTCAAGTATTATACATTCAAAGGTTTCTGCAAAAAGTTCTAAATTTGAGTTTATCTGCGTATTTCTATTTAGACTATTTTTTTCCTTTTCGTATATACTTCTATATTCTTCTGTACAACTTGCCCAAGCATTTTTTATATCGTAATAGTGCCCAATTTCGTGAATTATTGTATTGTCCCTTAGCGCCATGCTATGATACGTTATATATATAGTTTTATCTTTTATTTCTGTATATCCTTTTAAAAATTGTCCTTCATCTTTAGAAGATAGCATAGATTCATGTTTCCCTAATTTGCTATATATCTCTTCTTCACTACCTATATATATTTTCCAACCTTGATTATTAAAGTCATTTAATATGTCACTTGGTATATAGTTTAATTGCATAATTACTGCATTAACGAAGTTTTTATCATATTCTGCAGAATTTACAATTAGCTCCTTAGGGTTTACTTGAGTAATTTCGTCAGTTGTTTGCTTTACTACTTTTTCCCGTTCTTCCTTTTTTTGTGTAGCTTGGTTATTTAATTTACGTTGTACTTCTTGCTTCTTTACATTTTTACTATCACTTTGTACTAAACTACTTTCTACGTTATATTTTTTATTATATTGTGATTTAGAAATTTCATATTTATTTTCATATTCTTTAAAAATCAACATCACAATTAAAATAATTAATATTAACATAGAAAACATTAGAAAGTTAAATAAAAAGTCCTTTTTCCTCATGTATGTTTTCCTCACTTTCTATTATAAAATTTAACATAATGCTATTATAACATCTCACTGACTTGTTGTAAATATTTTTTTGCATAATTGTGGTGTAAAATTTGCTTTTTTATGTCAAATATGTTATAATTTAGGTATATATGGTACATTGAACAGGATAACCAAAATGAAAAGGAGAGAACATTATGAAGAGAACGTTTTTTTTAGTAGTATCCATTCTTTTAGTATCCACTATGCTTACTGGTTGTGGTAAGAGCGAAAAGGTTTCAAAAAAGTACGTTCGTAACTTAGAGGAAGATAATGAGCGGCTTATTGCTCAGGTCAAAAGGGAAATCGAAAGGGCAGATGAATACAGTGATGATTTAGATGAGGCTAAGGAGGAAATTGCAACTCAGCTTGCTACCATTACTCATTTAGAGGCTGAACTTGCTGAAAGAGATTCAACTATATATTATTTAGAATCTCAGCTTGAAAACTCTTCCTCATCATCTTCGGTGGAAAACCCTAATTACAATGTATACTCCGTGGATCCCGGAGATTCAAACTCATACTTAGCTCAAAAGTTTTGGTTTGACGGATTTAATTATTCTGCTGATACCACTTGGTATTCAGATATTTCCTGCAAACCGGAGTCTAAGATGAATTGTAGTGTTACCATTATCTCTCCAATTGTCGATGAAATGAAGCAGAGTAATGGTTACAAAGTTTATGTATGTATGAGTAGTAGCGGACTTGTTTATTCAAGTAACTACCCGTATTTAGTTAAAATTAACAATTAACCACATTCCTGTTCAAAAGAAGCGCACATTTAAATTGTGCGCTTCTTTCATGTAATCTTAAAACTATTTTTAAGTTTTAGGAACAGCTATTTTCTCGTTTGTATAATAAAGTTACTTTTTTGTGTTATACTTTTAAAATTTTTATATAATTAGTAAATCTAATTATCTGTACTTAATACATTTTATCAAATTATTTTAAAAATAGTTTGCATTTTTATGTAAAACGTGTTATAATCTCGGTATATAAATAGTACATTGAACAGGTAAACCGCAAAGTGAAAGGAGAAAAAAGTATGAAAATTGCCAAAATTTTTGTAGTAGTCTCATTAATCATTTTAGTAGCTCTTTTAGGTTACAGTTGTGGAGAACGGAAAAGTACTAAACAGTATCAGGATGAATTAAATGATAGTAATGCAGAAGTTACACGTCTTACTGGAGAACTCTCTAAAGCCAACACGAAATTAGAAGAAAATGATGCACTTATCTCTCGTTTAGAAGAATTTCAGGATGAGCAGACCAAAATTATTACTAATTTAAATAATACACTTGCAAATAGACATTTTACTATTTCTTCTTTGGAATCTGATCTTGATAAGAAAGAGAAAGAGATTTCTGATTTGCGAGCAGAGCTTTCTGAGAAAAGTAATCAAACTTCTTCTCAATCTGATATTTACAAGAAGAATGAGGAAATAGCAGTATTGCAGTCTCAGATTTCTAAAAAAGATCAAGATATTGCTTCTTTGAAGTCTGATATTTCCAATAAGGATGCAGAAATTACTCGTTTAAAAGATGAAATTTCTAAAAAAGATAAAAAAATTGATTCCTTAAAGCCTGGATATTATGACAGGGATAGTGAGATTCGTGATTTGAAGGACGAGATTTCTAAAAAGGATAAGAAAATTGATTCTTTGAAATCTGATATTTCTAATAAAGATAAAAAGATTTCTTCCTTAGAGACTGAACTTTCTGAGAAGAAGAAAAATATTTCTTACAAGGATCAGGAAATTTCCTCTTTAAGGTCTAGTATTTCTACAAAGGACCAAGAGATTTCTTCTTTAAAGTCTAGCATTTCTGCAAAAGACCAAGAGATTTCTTCTTTAAAGTCTAGCATTTCTGCAAAAGACCAAGAGATTTCTTCTTTAAAGTCTAACTCTCCTGCGAAGGATCAGGAAATTTCTTCTTTAAAGTCTGAAATTTCTAAAAAGAATGAGGAGATTACTTCTTTGCAGTCTGAAATTTCTAAAAAAGATGAGGAAATAAATGCTTTAAAGGATGAGCTTAAAAATGCTTCTCCTATAATTTATTCGGTTGACCCTGGTGATTCCAACTCATACTTAGGTCAGAAATTTGGCTTTGATGGCTCCAACTATTCTGCAAATATTTCTTGGTATTCAGATATCTCTTGCAAATCTGAATTTCAAGTAAGTGATGTAATTATTATTTCACCTGTTGTTGATAAAATAGAATATAGTGATGGATATAATTACTATACTGTTTATGCATGTATGAGTAATAATGGTTTAGTATATACTAACAACTATCCAAATTTATTAAAAATTGACTATTAATTTCTGTTCAAAAGAAGCGCACATGAAAATTGTGCGCTTCTTTATTATTTTTTAAGGCTCATATACATAGCATTCTAAAGTTTTTCTACCATATTGCAATGCTTCTCCATGTGAACCCATATATATATCTAATTTGCTATTTGATATTGCTCCACCTCTATCTTGTACTTTAAACCATCCTCCATTTGGTTTATTAGCTAGAGCTGGTATATATATTACTGTTCCCATTTTGTAACCTTTACCTGCTGCTACTGTATACCATGCAGACGCTCTTGCTCCTGAAGCTGTAATTCCTGTTGACTTTCCACAACATTTTGAACATGAGCAATATGCAGATGTATTAAAGCTTTTTACTATTGGTGTTATTCCTTCTACTGATTTTGCAAGTACAGTTGATGCTGTAAGTGCTGGGTTTGTAGTTGCCACTCTTTCTGCACCTCTTGAGGTTATTTGTATTGTTCGTACTTCAACAATTTTATTTACTGGTTCTTTTATAACTTTTACAGACATCTCTATTCTTTCTATTTCAATTTCATTTTGATATCTTACTTTATACGTTACTTCTTTTAAACCATTAATACCATTTTGCACTACTCTATTTTGTTTTGTTCCTTCTCCTGTTGCCTCTTTTGTAATTGTTTCATATGGTATTACTACCTTTTCTACTATTATTTTTTCTTTAACACTATTGTAGTTTTGCAAAATTTCTTCTGTAGTAACACTTTCTTCAGTTTCTGCTACTTGTTGTTTTACTTCGGAAGCTTTTGTTATTTTTATTGTTTTGTTATCTGAAATTTCTGCTTCTAAGTCTGGTGTAACTACTTCATCTTCCAAAACTGTTATATGATTTTCTTCTAATATATCTGCTACTTTCGTTTTAGTTGTTAAAACTGTCATTTCATAATTACTTGAAAGTATTATTTTTACATTTACAAATTTAGCGTTTGTAGCCATTACACCAATACCCATTATAAATATAAATATTAAACATATTGCTAATATTTTTCTTACGGATACAGATGCTTTGTCCGTTTTGTTCATAAAATTAACCTCCTTTTATGTAACAACGAAATTATATCATTAAAATATAAGCTTGTCAAATTTTTGCAAAAATTTCAACCCCTTCGGCTACAAGGGTTTGCGAGAGTTTAACATAATTTTTAAAAGCTGTTATGTTCAAAAAAACAAGCCTTTACTATATTATATTCGGCTTGTACAAAAAAATGAATATTTCTTTTATTTTTTTGAATAATAGTATCATATAAAGAATTTTTTACATTTAAAATAGTAGTACTTAAAATACATAGAGTAATCTTTTGTATTGATATATTAAAATAAAAATTAAATGCCGACAGCCCTTTGAGGCGGGGGAATACCCGTGAGCTTGGAGGCTTTGATTTTTATTTTAATATATCAATATGAAAGATGGTTTATTTAACACATATTTATTATTTTAAATACCTTTGTGGCATTTTTATACGTAGCATTCGCTACTTCTTCTAAGGTTATTCTTCTAAATTCTGCTATTTTTTCTGCTATATATTTAACATTTCTACTATCATTTCTAGTTCCTCTTTTAGGCTCTGGAGCCAAATATGGGCTATCTGTTTCTATTAGCATTCTATTTAATGGAACCATATTTACTATTTCTTCTGCATTTTTAGAGTTTTTGAAGGTTACTGGCCCTGCAAAAGATATGTAGAAACCTAACTCTAACCCTTGTTTTACAAGTTCTCTATTTAATGGGCAACAATGAAAAATACCTTTGTTATTTACAATGTTTTCTTTTATAATTTTTAGTGTATCATCAACTGCCTCTCTAGTATGAATTACTATTGGCATATTATATTTATTGGCAAGTTTAATTTGTTTTATAAAAACTTCCCTTTGTATATCTTTATTTTCCTTATTCCAATAATAGTCTAAGCCAATTTCTCCTATTGCTACTATTTTCTTATTTGGGTCTTGTTTTATTATATTTTCTATTTTTTCTATCATTAAATCAACTTCGCTTAAACTTTCAGGAACATCATTTGGAGAAATTCCTACTATTGAATATATAAAACTATGCTTATTTGATATTTTTAAACTTTCCTTTGAAGACTCTATATCATAACCTGCACATATAAATTTTGTAACACCCGAATTATATGTTTCTTGTATTATTTGTTCTCTATCTTCATCAAATTTTTCATCATTATAATGCGAATGTGAATCAAAAAATTCCATATATTTCTCTCCTTCCGCACGGTAAGGACGGTCCTTTCCGTTCCGAATTCGTAAACGCCAGGGGACACTCCTTTATTTTGGTAATTTCTTCGAATGGTAGGGTCGCCCTAGCCGACCCCTACAATTTTATTATACAGTTTGCAACTGCATAATCTTTTATATGTGATAAGCTAATATCAATTTCTATTTCCTTATCTATTTTTTCTTTATTTAATGTCACATATGGTCTTCCTTGCTCATTATTTAATATTTCCATATCTAACCATGTTAAATCGTATTTATTATTTAGTATTGGAGATATTGCCTTAAATATTGCTTCTTTTCCTGCAAACCTTGCTGCATAGTGTTCGAATTTTTTTATGTTTTTACTTTCACAGTATTGTATTTCATTTTTTGTATATACTTCATTTAAAAATTTATCTCCTAATTTTTCTATTGCTTTTTTTATTCTCTGTACTTCTATTATATCTGTTCCACAGGTTATATTCATTTTCCCCTCCGCACATAAATATTTTAAGGGCGTAATTCGGTAAATTCTCATTGGTATTCCTTACCGATTTAGCCCCTACATCTATTTCTAATTTTCTACTATATCTAGTTTTATATATAATTTCCTATGTTTTTTATAATAATTTTTTGAATTTTATTTTGTATAATAATTTGCATTTATATCTTCTGATAAATGATATTGTCCAATAAAGTCTATAACTAAATTATTTTCTAACTTATATTTTGGTTCTACTATTACTTTTCCTGTTTGGTCTATTGCTCCCCATTTTCCATCTTTTTTTACTGCTGAATATCCATATTTATTTTGTTCTGTTGCATCATCATAAATATAGTCTACTATAACTATTCCTTTATTATTTACATATCCGTATTTTCCATCTTTTTTGCTTAAGAATAATGTTCCTGTTAATATTTCTGAGCTTTCTTTTTGTTCTAATTTGAAGTTGTAATATTTATAATCTTCTCCTACTCTTATACGTATATAATTCTTTTGCGTATTAATTTCTGATATTATTCCTGTTGCCTTTAAATTAAAATCTCTGCTATATAAATCTGTTTCAGCATTTTCTTTTTGTGCTCTTATAAAATCTGCTTGTGAAACATACTCTATATATTCATAATTAAATGGTATTTTTTCTTCATTTTGTATTGTTATAATTCCATATTTGCCCGCTTTTTTAGCAATATATGTGTCTGTAAATGCAAATGTTAAATCATCATATGTAGCTTCTATTTTTGTTTCTCCTGAAAGTGTAGAAACTCCATATTTACCTGCCTTTTTAATAACTACATTGTTAGAATTTATTTGTTTTACTTCTTCAAAACCTTCTTCTAAATATGTATTACCTTGTGAATCAACTATCTTTTGTTTTCCATTATCCTTTACTACATAACTATTGTTTCCATATACATTTTTTATTTCATCATATTTTGTTTCTAAAACTATTTCTTTACTTGTAGATATTACACCATATTTCCCATTTTCTGCTTTTACTATAAATCCATCTTCATACTTGTTTGTTAATGATGTAATTTCATTATAAGAATTTTCTATAATAATATTTCCTATATTATCTACTAAGCCTTGTTTTCCTTCTTTAACTGTTATATAGGCATTTTTAGTTCCAATAATTGCTTTTATTTCATCATATGAGCATGCTAATAATTCTTTTCCTTCTAAATTAATTAAACCATATTTTCCATCTTTTTGAACTTTTAATACATTTGCTTCATACCATAAATTATTTGATTTATCATTATTGTATATAACCTCTACTTTATTGTAGTCTTTATATAATTCTTGCTTTTTTTCATTATATACTTTTGTTTCAAATGTACTTGTTTCATAATTTACATTTGAAGTACATATAAATATAGGTTTTGTATTATCTGGTATAATTATCATTTCTTCATATGTAGGTTCTATTATTACTTTTTGGTTTGTATCTATAACTCCCCATTTTCCATTTTCATATATTGTATAATACCCTATTGGGAATACCTTGTCATTTATAGAGCTATCATTATTTAATAATTTTTTTATTCCTACTACAAACATAATAATTACTAGTATTGCAATTATTACTGATATTACTTTTTTTATATTTAGCTTTGGTTCAGTATCATATCTTTTACCACGACTCATAAATTTTCTCCTTATTATGGTTTTGTGCTTATACTATATCATAAATTAGGTACAAAAAACAAGTATTATAACTTAAAATATTATATTTTACTATAATAGAAACGAACAACTGTGAGTTTTATCACAGTTGTTCATTTTTCTTATTTCCATCTTTCTTCCCAACGGCTTAACAATAATGTAAACATATTTTCACTATATTGACAGCCTATATATTGCTCCCAGAAATCTTTGCATAATTCATCTTCCATTGGATATGTAGCATTTGCATCTATATCTATATTTATAAAATGATATTTTAGATACTCACCTTCACTATCTACACATGTTGAGAAAAACGATATTAATGTAAATACTTCTTCTTTGGTAGAAATAATAATTAAAATCTCATTAATTGATATTTCTTCAATTAATGTTTCAATTTCATTTTGGCAAGCATTTACTCTTCTCAGCCAAAATTTATAATCTTCACTTTCGATATCATTTTTAAACCATCTTCGTTGTGTTTGTTCATATGCAATGTAATAACTTTTGCATAAACTTTTGAAATAGCTTTGTACGTTGTATGTATTCATCCTGTACCCTCCTATAAAGTTATTTACTTCTACTATAGTTACTGCTTTGCATTATATCATATTGTTTTACATAAATCAATACAAAGCATTTAATTTTACGCAATTTTTATTAAGTAATATTGGGCAGTTTGTTACAAAAATGATGACGCAAAAGGGACAGATGACGCATTGGAAAAACAGAATTAAAAATTTCTACGCAATGCAAATTGCTAGAAATTCTAAATTCTGTAATAACTATCTTCTAAGGAAAGTCATCATACTATGATAACTTTCTAAGAAGATAGAAAACATCCCCAACGCGTCATCTATTATTAATTTTTGCTACTATTACTGTCATGTCGTCTTTTGGTATTCCGTAGTTATTGTCTATGGCTTCTTGCAGAATAATGTCTGCTATTTTTTGTGGGTCGTCGGTTTCTAGTTCTTCTAGTAAGAATTTTAGCCATAGTTCTTTGTTTGTGTATTCTTCTGATGATTCTAGTATTCCATCGCTACACATTACTAGTATATCTCCATCGTTTAAGTCTTTATCATATACTACTAAGTCTATATCATTTAATATTCCTGTTGGTAGTGATAGTGATTTTAATACTTGTACATTTCTTTTATTTTTAACAAATGTTGGACATGCTCCATTTTTTATAAATTCTAGGTTTTTAGCGTATAAGTCAAATATTGCTATATCTAATGTTGCATACATATCTTCTTCATTTATTGCTCCTAAACTTGCGTTTATTAAACGTAATGATGTGTCTTTATCAAAACCTGATGATAGTAGTTTATTAAGCATTGCTATTGCCATATTACTACTTTTTCTTGCTTCTTTTCCTGAACCCATTCCATCACTTATTGCTACTAGGTATTTTCCATCCTCTAGCCTTGTTTGTATACTGCTATCTCCTGAAGATATTGAACCCTGCTTTGTAGCTTTTGCTATTCCTATTTGCATTTGTTGTTTATCTTCTGATATAAATGTATATAAGCATTTTTCTTTATTTAGCCTCAAACCACATTCTTGTTTTTCTAAAACCATATTTTGCCCTAAAGCTTTTGATATTATTTTTGTCATTTTTTTAATATTGCACATTGGTTTTTCCACATTTTCACATGTGCTTGTGTATAAGTCTAATTTTATTCTTCCTGAAGCTTCTTTTGCTATACTTATTTGTGCTGGGTTTAAATCAATTTCTTTTAGAAGTTCTTTTATTTCTTCTTTCTTTTCTAAATATTCATCTTCTTCTTTGGCTTCTATATTTTCTGCAAGTGCTCCTATTGCTTTTGAAACTTCTTCTAATTGATTTGATACTGCTTTTTTATTTTCATCTAACTTTTTCTTCCATATAAAATTTAGTTTGCTTACTCTATATGAATAGTTAATAATTTTTACTATTTTTAATATATCTTCTTTTGTTTCATCTGTTAAAATTATGTAGTTATTGTGTTTAGCTAATATTTCTATTAAGTCTTTTTCTACTATCATTTCTTTTTCTAGAAGTAAGTCGAATATGTCTTCTATTAAACCTTCTTCTGGTGAATAAATATCATCAAATAGAATATTATCTTCTATACCTTCTATATTACTTTGAAGTTCTTTTTCAAATATTTTGAAGTTATCTTTTTCTTGTTGTTTTAGTTCCTCTTCATCTACTATTGTTGCTGCTGCTTCTTTATAACTTTTAGCTATCTCTGAAAGTGTTTCGGACATTGCTTCTAATTTATATACTGCTTCTTTATTTTCTTCTAAATTTCTCCCTATACTTTCTGGAAGTAACATAGGCTCACTTATTACATCTTCTATATTTATTTTTACTTTTTTTGGAACTGCTAAAAGCCCAAGTGCTGCTATTAATATTTCTTGTAATTTTATTATTTCTACTGTATTTCCATTTGCTACATATGCCAGAGCTACATTTCCTAGTATAAAGCCTATTATTACTCCTATTTTTCCGAATTTACTAAATATTCCTGCTATCATTCCTGAAAGTGCATATGATGCTACCATGTCTATTTCACCTGCACCTATTACTCCTAATACTGTTCCTACTGTTATACCTGCAGTTGCTCCCACAAGTATTCCATTTTTCCAACCCATTATTAAAACTATTAATATGCATAATATGTTTTTTACTGAATAACCGAATATTGCAAAATTACCTATACATGATACTGCTATCCCTAAAAGCAGGCTTGCACCCATTACTTCTTCAATAGAATATACATTTCCTTTTCCTAGCTTATTAATTACTGGTATAGCATTTGCAAATATTTTGTAGAAAATAAATATACATATGCTATTCATTACTTGTACTAAAATATCATATACTACTATTTCGTTTTTGAATATTAGTTTTGAGCCACCTATAATTAGGCTAAATAGGAATACTCTTAAACCTAATTTTCTTTGTTCATTATTTTCGCTACTATATTTAGGTGGCTTTATTAACACACTAAATAATAACATTAGAGATATTAATATGTAATTTAAAGTACTTGTCCCACCAAATGATATTAAATTTGCAGTTCCTATTACTAAAAATGGTATACCTATTGGCAAACTATTACTTAGTATTGCACAAAGCATTGCTATTCCAAATGGTGCTAAATCTTCGTTTACCCAAAATGATACTAGTGATACCATAAATGATATTATATATAGTAAAACCTTTTGTTTTGTAAAAGATTTTTTTATTATTTCTTTTATTGTTTCACTTCTATTTACTTGTTCATAGGTATTTTGATTTTCTTCAAAATTTCTTTCTATGTTTTGAAACATCCTTATCACCTCATACTTTTAATCTTTTGATTTTTTTCTTTTGTTATTTTAATACAGTCTTTTCTAATTTTTTGTCGTAATTAAGTATGAAATTAAAAAAGTTTTTTACAATTTGTGATATATTTTTCTATTTATATATTTTATTGTTTATTATTTTTCAAAAGTTTTATTTATTTTATCGCAAAATGGGGGAAATTACAAGGGAAATACAAAAAAATACCCGTTATTGGGTATTTTTTGCATTTTACATTTCAATTTAATAATTATATATTATTTATACCATACTTCAACTTTAGCTGAATTCTTATAATTAGTCCCATTAACGAAAAAGTCCACTATATTTAGTTTAGATTTAGAGATCCTTATATTGTGCCAATACATCTTTCCATTGTAATTACCTTGTACTATGCATTCTCCTCCATCTGTTAAAGCATCATAAATTACATGATATTGTTCTGCATAACCTCCCCCACTTACCTTTACAATTAATTCTATAAATTCATTTGGTAATGTAATTTCTTCTGTTCCTATTACATATCCATTCTCATTCATCATATATTTTTTCCACTCGCATAATGTATTTTGAGTATTGTTAGCAACTTTTACTCCATTTATGCTTGCTAATTGTAGTGACGAATTTATTTCGAATTCATATGGATATTTGCTTAACTTTGTATATATTGATGTTGGATTCTCACTTGGTACATCATATTCAGTACTTGCTACTTTGCTTGTTTCAGTTACATATTCTATTTCATTATCATTGCCTAATATTAATGATAGTTCTTTTAGCGTTGGCATCTCTTGCTTTTCTGCATATTTATTCATTTGTGCAGTTGTTATTTTTAAATTTATTATTTCTGTGGCTGTTTGTTTATTTGTTAGCTCTTTTGCTTCATTTGCACGATTAAATATTCCATTATTACTTAAACCCAAATATATTGCTACACTTGCTAATATTATTAGTATTATTATTGTTATTACTAATGAAATTAATGTTATTCCTTTATTCTTCATTTGTTTTCCTCCTTGTTTTATTATTTTAACCTTTATTCTATTAATTTATTATAAAATAAAATTAAAATTTCTAGAAGTAACTTATCCGTAAACATTAATTTTAGGAATTACTTCAAATTAATGTTATACATCTCTAATATTATTTATACTTATTTGTTTTTTATTTGTTTGTCATTTCATAAATATTTTATCACTAAGTTATACACTAGTCAAGTTATATATTAGTTAATTTATAACTTGTTTTTAGTTAAAATAATATAGAGGTGTTAATATGGTATTTCTAAATGTTAAAGACATATTAGCTAAAAAGAATAAATCTAAATATTGGTTAGTACAACAAATGGAAAGTGATTGGCAATCTATTTCTGCAATGATGAATAATGAAACTAAAGGAATTAAGTATGATACTTTAGAAAAGCTGTGTAAAATTCTTGAGTGTACTCCTAATGATATTTTTATTTTTAAAGACTGATATGTTATAAAAAACAAGAATAAAATTTTCTAAGCTCATTCTTCGCTAAGAAAATCTAATTCTTCCATAACTATCTTCTAAGGAAACTCCCCACTAACGCAGATGACTTTCCTAAGAATATAAAAAAGTAGAAGGAGAAGTAACTTTATTTACTTCTCCCCTTATTTTTATTTAGTTAATATTACAATACATATTTCTTAATAAATATTACTCCTGTAGATATTATTGCTAATGAACCAGTTGCTAATAGTACGTAACTTAAATTTATTAGTTCTCCTGTTTTTGTAGCTAGTATTACTGGTGCGTCGTCTATGTCGTCTTCTCCTGGTTTTTGGTTGTTTGGAGTTGAGTCTATGTCTGGTGTATCACTGTCATTTTTATCTTCGCTTATTTCTGCTGTGTTTACTTTTAGTCCCATGTTGTTATTTCCATTTATCCATGTTAATAATACTTCTACTTCGGCACTTTCACCTGGGTTTAATAGTGTATTTGCTAATGCATTTGTTACTATTTTTCCGTCTACTTCTCTCCAGTCTTTATTGTCTGTTGCTACAAATTTTAGTCCTTCTGGTATATAGTCTGAAATCTCTAGCGCGTATCCTGGTATTTCACCTTCGTTTGTTACTCTTATGCTATACCTGAATTTAACTACTACTTTATTTACTTTATTTTTAGCTATTTCTACTTTTACTACTTCTTCTGGGTCATCTTCTGCTTTATGACCTGTATTTGTTACTGTTTCTTTACCATTTTCTATTACTATAGCTTGTGTTACCCATTTTCTTAAAGCTAAGTCAAAGTATTTTACTTTTACTTTTTCTATGTCTTGGTCGTCTTCTCCTTCTATCCATTTATCTGGAGTTGAGTCTTTATCTATTACTGGGTTCCCTTTTTCGTCTTCATCATCTGCTATTTGTGCTTTGTTTATTAGTATTCTGTCAGATGTATTTGGTTCTGTTACTTTGAATGCTATTTTAATATCTTTATGGTCTGGTTCTTCCATTGTTTTACTGTCAAATGCTTTTAATAAGTTATTTCTTCCTGTTTCAGTTTCTTGTGCTTTTGATAAGTAATCTGTTGAAATTGAAACTGCTTCTTCTATATTTTCAGTTACATTTCCTTCTTCATCTAACATTACCCATCTATATTCTTTATTTAAGTCATTTTCTGGTAAGAACTCTAAGCCTTCTGGTAAATCATCCTTTACTTGTTTTGCGTATCCTGCCATTGTTCCTTCATTGTATATACGAAGTGTATATGTTACTATATTTCCATTTTCAACGTCTACTGGTTCTTTTGTATGTGTGTAAATATATTTACCTTCTTCAGTTATACTAAATACTGGTACTCTATTAGTTATTTCAGTTTCATTTACTCCTGTTATGAACTTTCTTAAAGCTAAATCGAAGTATTTTAATTTGATATGTTCAACATCTATGTCATCTTCTTTTTCATTATTATTGTTTGGAGTTGAATCTCTATCTATTATAGGGTTTCCATTTTCGTCTGAGTCTTCTGATATTTCTGCCGTATTTGTTATTATTCCTTCATGTGAATTTGGAGCTATAACTTTAAATACTGCTTTTACATCTTTATGTTTTGGCTCAGCCATTGTGCTTTGATCAAATTCTCCTAGTAAGTTATCTCTATTAGCTACTATTCCTTGTTCTTTTGATAGGTAATCTGTTGCTATTATTTGTGCTTCTTTTTCATTTTCTGTTACTACATAGTTTTTACTATTGAATACTTTTATATCTTCTGGTGCTACTTCTTCATTTTCTTTAACTTCACGATACATTACCCATCTGTATTCTATGTTTGTTTCATCTGCTGGAATGAATTCTAAACCACTTGGTATATCATCCATTACTTCGCTTGCATATCCTGCAATATTTCCTTCATTGAATATCCTTATTGTATATTCTACTATGTCTGTTGTTTGTACTTCTACTGGTACTTTTGTATGTTCATATATGTAATTTCCGTTTGAGTCTTTATTAGTAGTAAATACTGGATATCTATTTGTAATAGGTGTTTCATTTAGCCCAGTTATAAATTTTCTTAAGGCTAAATCAAATTCTTTTAATATTAATTTATCAAAGTCGTCATCATCTTGTTGACCTTTATAATGATATTCTTTATCTGTTAATACAGATTTGTTATCTGTTCTACCTTTATAGTCTGGTAAATCATTATCAGCTGGTAAATTATCATTTTGTATGTCATCTGCTGGTTTTGAATTGTCTTTTGTTAAACTATCAGCTGTTGAGTCTCTATCTATAACTGTGCTTCCATCGCTAGATGTATAGCCTGTTATTTCTGCTATGTTTGTTATTACTTTATCTAAGTTTTGTACTGATTTTACTCTACATTTTATTTGTACATCTATGTAATCTAATGTATCTCCACCATCATATGCTTTTAGTAAAGTTCCATTCTCTCTATTAGCATATGTTAAGTCTCTAATTCCTGAATGAGTACTATTTGGTGATGTAATATCTGTTTTTACAACCCTTCCATTTGCTGACCAGCCATAGTTTGCATTAAATTCATCATTTACATATTCTAATTCTGGTGGTAAATAGTCTGTAATTTCTGTTACATATCCATCTATTTCACCCTCGTTATATACTCTAATTGTATATATTACTTCAGAACCTACTGAAACTCCTACTTCTGCTTTTTGATGTCTATATGTAGCTGTTGTTGCTGTTCCTGCTTTTAAGTTTGTAATGTCTACAACTGGTTCTTTTAAATATTTATTTTCTTCATTTAGTAATGGTTTGTTTTTTACTGTTGTTATGAATTTTCTTAAGGCAAGGTCAAATTCTTTTCCTGGTAACACTAAATCTTCATAGTCATCATCATCTTCGTAACCCCATCCAATAGTTGATGTTCCTGGGTTATAGTTATTTATTTTATCTTGAGTTAAATTTTCAAAAGAGTCTCTATCTGCTTTGTTACCATTTATATCTACACGGTCTGTTATTTCTGCTACATTTTTTAATATTTGGTCTGAACTTGTTACACTTGCTACTACTCTACATTCTACTTTTACATCTGCAAATGAAATTTCTCCTCCTTCAAATGCTTTTAATAGTGTTGTATTTAGTTTATTTGTTGTTATTGTTTTTTTGTCACTTGATGGTACCCATCCATTTTCTTGGTTTAATGTGCTATCTTCTATATATTCTAAACCTGCTGGTAAGTGGTCTGTTATTTGAAGCGCATATCCATCTAATTCGCCTTCATTATATATTCTTATTGTGTATTCTACTATATCTCCTACTTGTACTTCTACTGGGGTTTTTATATGTGGTTTTTCTACTGTCCATTTTCCTTTGTTTAATGTTGCTAAATTTTGTGTTGTTACATCTGGTATTCTATTTGTTATCTCTGTTCTTACATCATCTGTTGTTTTTGCTGTTATGAATTTTCTTAGGGCTAAGTCAAATAATTTTTCTTCTGGTATATTTGGTGTTACAATGTTTGCTTTTCTTTCTATTTTATTTCTTGTTATTTCTACAACTGGTTGATCTGTTTCTGGTGCATTTTGTACTGACCAGTATGTAAGTGTTGTTTCATATGTAGTTGCTACTACTTCAAAGTTTAACCCTGAAACATATTTATCTTTTTCGACTGATATATAGAATTGTCCGCCTATTGCTTCTTCTAATGAAATTTCTGTTCCTGCTTCATTTACAATTTTATATGTTACTTCCAATTCACCATTTTTTAATGTTGATGAAAGTTTATATTCTATATTTGGTTTTGCTGTAAGTGTATATGGTCCTAATATATAATTTCCATTTTCTAATTTTATACCTGCATTTGTTGGAGTTAATGTAATTAAATTGTCAGTATCTAATTTAGTTGGAACTTTATCGCTATTTGCAATTCCTCCTTCTACCAAGTAATTAAATATTGCTACTGCTAAGTCTTTTCTATCATCGCCATCTCTAAATTTATCTTCTATTGATACATAAACTGCATCTAATGGTCCTTTTTCTTTTACATCTAATGCAAAACTTCCATTTTCTACTTGATAGTCTCTATCTCCATCATTTGTAAAATACCATATAGCTAATTGTTGCGCCACATCTATTTCATCATCTGTTATATTTATATTAGGGCTAAGGTCTGTACCTTTTAATGCTTCTGTAATTAGTTCTTGCCTATAAGCTTCACTTGTAGGAAGTCCTGGTACATAGCAGTGTTCTAATACCCATATAAGTGAATTATAATTTGCTCCACTTGGCAATACATTTTTGTATTTATCTGGCATAGGATTTGTTGTAGAATCTTTATCTTTTAAATCAAAATGAAAAGTATATTCCCTTACATCGTTTTGTCCTACATATTTTCCATCTTCATCTACTGAACCAAATCCATCTCCACCTTTTATACAGTAAAATGTTCTTGATTGGTCTGGGTCTTTCTTTGTAAGGCTTTCATATGAAGATATTTTCCACATTATTTTATCTAATGCTTTATACCCATATGAAGGTGAACCTTTACGATATTCTTCAATTCCTAAGTATAATGATTGGTCTGCAACTGCTGCATTAACTTTTGTTGCTGTTATACCTAAAATCATAATCGCTAAGCTAATTATTAAAACACTTAAAATTCCTTTTCTCATTTTCATTTTTCTACCATCCTTTTTTATTTTGGCATATTTATATATAATATATTTTAATTAGTTTTAAAATATAAGTCAATACCAATATTTTCCGGCTTTTTTACTGTTTTTAATTATACTTTAAAATGCACTACGGAAGTACATTTTCCAAGTGTCAATTTTTTTCAAAGCCATATATTATTATTATATTACATTTTGCTTACAAAATCAAGGTTTTATGTGAATTTCTTTAGGGAGAGTGGGGTTACCCTATGCTTTCTTATTTTGATGTTTTAAATTAATTTAACGTCTAATTCATTAAAAAATCTATTATATTAATAACCCTAATACCATCAATTTCTTTATTTTTTACTTTATCCATAGTTAGTATAAATTTAGGATAATTGTCTTTAATTGCAAGCAAAGATTTTTTTTCTCTTTCTTCTACTTTTTCATCAAGTATACTTCTAGATACTTGATAATAAATTCTTTCATCAGGTTTTATTGCTATAAAGTCTATTTCTATATCATTATATTTGCCAACATATACTTCGTATCCGTCTACGTAAAAGTTCAATATATATTAAATTTTCATAACTACTTCCAGTATCATATGAAGAAAAGCCACTAATTATGTTTTTAAGTCCATTGTCTACAAAATAGTATTTTCCTTGCGTTTTTAATAACTGTTTTCCTTTTAGTTCATATCTAGGAACTCTATAGATAAAATAAGCATTTTCAATCATTTTTAGATAAGCATCTACAGTTTCGTTTGTAATACTACTACCATTTTTTTTCATAAAATCTGCAATTGAATTTGGTGTAGTCAAATTACCTATACAACTAGACATATATTTTATTAAATTGTCTAAAAAAATTACATCTTTAATATTATTTCGATTTATAACATCTTTTTTTAAAACAACTTCTTTAATATCATTTAAGTAATTAATCATTAATTCTTCATTATTGTTCATATTTACTAACATTGGCATACCACCGAATTTTAAATATTTATCAAATTTGTCATATTTATCTTCATCTTCTTTAAATGGATATTCTTTTATAAATTCCTTGAATGAGAATGGATATATTTTTATTGTTAATACTCTGCCAGCAAGTAGTGTTGTTAGTTCACTTGATAAAAGATAGGCATTTGAACCTGTTATATAAATATCGCAATCTATATCAACTAATAGTGAATTAACAGCTTTCTCCCACATTTCTACATTTTGTACTTCATCTAATAAAATGTAATTCTTTCCTTTTTGAATATTTTCCTTTATATAATTGTATAAATCTTGATAGTTTTTTATATGATACCAATCTGCACTTTCAAAATTCATATATATAATATTTTTGCGTGAAATATCCTGTGATAATAAATAATCTTTATATTGAAGTAATAAAGTACTTTTTCCACTTCTTCTAACACCAGTTATTACTTTAATTAAATTTAGGTCTTTACTTTCTATTAATTGTTTTAGATATTTTTCTCTTTTTAGCATAACATTCACCTCTATTATTATTTTACAATATTTTTTATTCTTAGTCAAGTTTTACGGTTATAAACTTAAAACTTTTATTTTTTCATTTTTTTACGTTTATATATTATATGTAACAATATAGTATATATACATTTTTCTTTCATAATATACTAAAGAATAAGGGGGAAATTAGTAATTGCTCTAATAATGGGCTATTTTTCATGGAATTAAAGCCTTTCTGATATTTAAAACTATAGATTATTAATTTTAAAATTTGATTAGTTGATATTTTAGAAATTTGAAATATTAAATTTTTAAGAATTTAGTGAATAGTTAAAAATTAATAGTTAATAGTACATAAGTGCTCTTAGTAATTAATTATAACTATTCACTATTAACTATTAACCATTAACTATTAAGTGCGACTTGTTAAAGTCGCACTTATGGAGGCGATTGCTTACCAGACTAACTTCTGTATATAGCTTATATCTAGTCTTTAAGTTGTTTCAAAATATTATTTTGTCACATTTTTGTCACATCAAAATCAATTTATTTTATATACCTTTTTTAATTATTAACCAAAACAAAAAAGAACATTTATTTGTAAGAAGTATTGAAAAGCATTAGATTATATGATAAAATAGTTACTATAAAATTGTAATAATTGAAATGAGGTATAAAATGGTAAGAAAAAATATATTTGAAATTTTAGAAAATAAATGGGATAGTATCGCAGAAATAAAAAGAATTTACAAACTATTATATAAAAAGTCTATTAGTAATCCCTATAGTACAGATATGACTCCTATAGCTGTTGTGAATCAATATTGTTTCCATAACTGGAATAATCGACATACTTATTTAACTATTGAAGATATGGCAAAAGCATTAAATATAGAAATATATTATGATAGTATTCCAAGCAATTTATCAACTACTATGATATTAAATTATTTGGAATTTGCAAGCAATATTGTAATGCTTTGCGATACTAAAATATTTGAAGAAGGCTCAAATTTTGATTATTATACAGATTATGTAATTCTTGATGAAAATATAGAAATTGCTTTGGAGCATTTAAATTTTTCTAAATATGAAATTAATAATGAAGAAAGAATAATTTTAATTGAAAAGAATCCTTCTGCAATAGCTGTTGCTGAAATTGTTGATGAAGATACAGCTTGTAAAGTAATTGAGTATAATCATTATTTATTAAAAGGCAATATCGATAAAAAGAAAGATATTTTATTGCAATTAGCTAATAAATATGAAGGTATGAAAAGTAATATTAAAAGTCTAAATAGTAAATTAGATGATGATATTGGATTTATGCTAAATAATGTGCATGTCAGACACAATAATAAGAGTGGAAAAAATAAAAAGGAATATATATCTAAAATGAGAAAAGACACAATGGAAAAATGGTATGATGAAACATACCAAATGTTACTATTAGCATTTCTTTTAACTGAACAACCAAGTAGAAGTAAAAAGATAAGTCAGTTAAAAGAAAAACTTAAATAATAAAAGAGGAGGTTAATTATATGCAAGATTTAACAAAAGGAGATTTAATTATATATGAAGATGAAAACAATAAAATAGACATAGAAGCTTTTTTATATGATGAAACAATTTGGTTACCTCTTAATAAAATTGCTGAATTATTTGAAAAGGATAAATCTACAATAAGTGAACATATAAAAAATATATTTGATGAACAAGAATTATCCAAAGACTCAACTGTTGGGAAATTCCCAACAGTTCAAATCGAAGGTAATCGTAAGGTTAATAGAAATATTGATTATTATAATCTTGATATGATAATAGCTGTTCGGATATAGGACAAATTCAAAAAAAGCAACAAAATTTAGACAATGGGCGACAGAAGTTCTAAAATCATATATCATAAAAGGATATAGTATAAACAAAGAAAAATTAAAAAATCCTAATAAATTTGGTAAAGACTACTTTAATGAGTTACTAGAAATTATCAAAGAAATTAGAACAAGCGAAAGAAGGTTTTATCAAAAAGTAACTGATATTTTTGCAGAGTGTAGTATCGATTATAATAAAAATTCTGAAATTGCAAATAATTTTTATGCTACTATTCAAAATAAGTTTCATTATGCCATTACAAATGAAACGGCAGCAGAAATAATTTATCATAGAGCAAATAGTAAAAAAGAACATATGGGATTAACTTCTTGGAAACACTCTCCAGAAGGAAGGATATTAAAAAGTGATGTTAGTATTGCAAAAAACTATTTAACAAATAAAGAACTAGATTTCTTACAAGATATTGTTAATATGTATTTAGATATAGCTGAAAACCGTGCAAAAAGACAAATACCTATGAAAATGAAAGATTGGGTAGAAGAATTAGATACAATGCTACAAACAAATAAATATGACGTTTTAGATAATAAAGGAAGTATATCATCTGAACAAGCAAAACAATTTGCAGAAAATGAATTTGAAAAATTTAGGGTAGAACAAGATAAAAAGTATATCTCTGATTTTGATAAAATCATTGATGAGTGTAAAAAAAGTAAATAAAATTTTGTTACGTTTTTATACATATGTATTAGTTTTTTTGTAACATTTTGTCACATTTTTGGCACATACACTTTAATTTTATATAACACACAGTAAAAAGTAAAAATTAAAAAATCCCTATTTTTAGGGAAAAAATAAGACCTATTAAAACGCATTAACACGCAATAATAGGTACATTTTGGAGGCGCCACCCGGATTTGAACCGGGGATCAGAGTTTTGCAGACTCGTGCCTTACCGCTTGGCTATAGCGCCGAATATTATTTGGAGCAGGTAACGGGAATCGGACCCGTAACTTAACCTTGGCAAGGTTATGTTTTACCACTAAACTATACCTGCGCATGCTTATAAAAGCATATTTATAATAACAAAATTATACTTAAAAGTCAAGACATGTTGGTAAATTTTCAAAAAATTGAAACATATAGCTTATTATATTTTTCTTTTTGACCTCTTCTTTTATAATTATATCTATTGTTTCAATTATTTCTTCTTTATTTTTTACAGCTAATGTTCCTACTTTCTTTCCTTTTTCTAATGGTGCTTCATATTCATATATACAATTTATTTCTATTTTTATATCTTTTGCAGTTCCTTTTTTTATCGGAATTATCTTATTTTCTATATTTGCTAATTCTAGTTCAATATTTTTTCTTTGCGCTTTATTTATATATATGCGACTTTCATTTATTTGTTTCCAATTTTCAAATTCTTTTTTTATAATTTCTTCTAAATTTATTCTTTCATATTCTTTAAATGCATATTCTATTAATTTTATACTATCTGATGTTCTTTGTTTTTTTGTATCTGCTCCTAGTACTACTGTTATTATTTGGTTTCCTTCCCTTGTACATGATGTAACTAGGCACCTCATGGCATTTCCTGTAAAACCTGTTTTTACGCCATCTACACCATTTAAATTTCCTAGTAATTCATTTGTATTGCTTATTTCTCTGTTAGCTCCATTTATATTTATTGTTGTACTTTTTGTATTTACTATATTTGCAAATTTTGAATTTTGTAGTGCATAATCTGTTAATACTGCTAATTCATATGCTGTTGTGTAGTGATTGTCGTCATCTAACCCATGTGGCGTTACAAAGTGTGTATTTTTTAGCCCTAATTCTTCTGCTTTTTTATTCATTAAATTAGCAAAACCTTCTACGCTTCCGCCTACATACTCAGCAAGCGCTACTGCACTATCATTTCCGAGAACGTAACATTAAGCCATATAATAAATCATTTACTGTTACTTTATCATTTTCTTTTAATTTAAGACTTGAACCTCCAGTATTATCTGCTTTTTTTGATACTGTTACGATATCTGTTAATTTAGCATTTTCTAATACCACTATTGCTGTCATTATTTTTGTTGTTGATGCCATCGCTCTTTTTTTATATTCATTTTTACCCCATATTACTTTTTTTGTGCTTCTATCATATACTATTGCTGATTTAGAGTTTAAAATAGGCTCTTGATTTGGCTTTGTCGCAGATTCTACTATTTCTTGCATTTCAATTTCGTTTAGTTCTTCTTCATCTCCGTCATCTGCATATATTGTTGGAACACATATATTAATTAGTATTAATAATATTAGTATAATTTTAAATAAAATATATTTTTTAGAATTTTCAAACAATGAAATCACCTTATACATTTTATTATATAAGGTGATTTTTATTACTAATTTATATATATTTTTTGTTTTAAATTGTAGGGCGATTATTTCTTAGCTCTTCGAGCGAATAGCGAGTTAGAGATAAGTTATGCGTTAGCTTAATCGTCCGCTCTTCGAAGAAGTTACCCTAATTTATATATTTGTTTAAGTAATTTCTTCGAAGACATGACGAGCAATGCTCGCCCCTTTAATATAAATGTATATTACCTTTCTTCTCTATTATGTGATATTTCATCTTCTAATTCATCTGTTATCATTTCTACTATTTCTTTTTGTTCTTTTTCGGGGTATTGTTTTCTTTTTTCTTCAAATAATTCTTGTGCTTTTTCTACATTTGGTTTTCCTTGACTGTAATAGCCCCATTTGCTTGCTAATTCTTCGTAGTTTACGTTGTCATGTGTATGTGTTTTTGTATTCTTATTTCCATCAATATCTTTTGTTTTTACTATGTCTCCTTCTATTATATCTCCGCTTTCATCTTCATGCTGTTTTGCTTCTTGGTAACCTTTTTCTACACTTCTATATCCTGTTTTATATTCTCCTGCCAAATCTCTTTCTTCTTTTTTCATGCTCCATACATTATTTGTTTCTAACTCTCTATCTAAACTGTGATTTCCTTCTTGGTCTTTTCCTCCTATTGTTTTTCGTGGTGAATGATATACTTTTATTTCTCCATATGAACCATTTTTTACTGAAAATGTTCCTTTTCCTATATTGAATCTTGATAGTACATCATCTTTTAAAACTTTGCCGTCATGGCTTACTTGATAGTTTGTTTCTCTTGGATTGTTTCCTTCTTGATGGTCTTGTGAAAGGTCTAGTGGTACTACTGTACCATCTTTTGCTATTGCTACAAATGAATACCTTGTTGTATTTACTTTTGCTCTTTTGCCATCACTGTTTAATAGATTATCTCTTTGATCTGATTCTATTACGCCCATTTGTATAAATTCTTTTCCTTCTATTTCTGGCATTTTTCCATTTTGTTCTAACAGCTGACCTAGTGTTTTCATATCTGTTACTTTATCATTCATTTCTAGTTCTTGTTTTATATTTACATCTTTTATTGTGCTTTGTTTTTTTATTTTTGGAATATTTAAAGTGTTTTTTATTCTTTGTTCATTATCATTGTTTTCTTTATCTTCTCTTCCCTCTATTTCCTCTACTTTCTCTCTTAAGTCTATAGTTGCTACTTTTGTAATTTCATAGTCTTTTTCTAACGGCAATATTTCTATTAATCTATTTATTTCTTTTTGTTGTTCTTCTTTTATTGATATTTCTTTTTTGCTTAAATCTATTGACATTACTACGTCTCTTATTTGTTTTCCTATTTCATCTTCTAGTTTTTTACTTTTAAAAATAATATTGTTTTCTTTTATTTTCTTTATATATGTACCTATTTCGATTGTACCTAAATAGTATTTTCCTTCTTCTCCCATATCCACCATATATAAGCCTAAAACTTTTCCTTTTATCTTTAGCCTTTCCATTAGGTAAATATCTCTTACGTTTTTTATTTCTCCATTTTCTATTAGTTTTTGCTCTATTTTTTTCATGTCATTTTCAAATTTTCTATCACTTATTAAAAAACCTATTAGTTTATTATTTATTATATCAATAATAAGGCATTCTTCTTTTAAACCTATTAGTTCTTCTGGTGTGAAGTCCCTAGTATCTTCTATATATATTTTTTGTTTAGTTTCTATATCTTCTGACACAAAGTATTTTTTACTATTGGTAATTCCTATTATTTTTACTTTTTTCTTTTTACCTATTAGTTCTTGTAAATTCATGTTTTACCTCTCAAAATATTATTCCTTAAAGGAATTGCTAAATTAATTTGTAGGGGGCAGCTAGTAGCTGTCCGTTCTTCGAAGAAATTACTAAAATATATATTTTATTTAAGCAATTTCGTTGGAGCACGGACGACTAATAGTCGCCCCCTACAATCTTTATCAATTTTCACTACAAATTAATACTTCCCCAAAGGGACAGATTACCCATTAGGAAACGTCCCCAATGGACACCCAATGGACACTTATATTTCAAATGACATTACGAAATCGGTTCCTTCTAGTAGTTTTATTATTATATTGTAGTTATATTGTTCTTCTGTATTTAGTGCATTTTGTATTTTTACTTTATATGTATATGTGTCTGAATCTATCATTGTATATGATTCTATATTTATGATGTTACTATTATATACATGTTGTTTTATATAATTTTCAAATATTTGTAATGTACTAAAATTATTGTTTCTAAATGTATTATCTAATTTACTATATGCCGTTTTATAGTCTTTCATATTAAGCATTTCGAAGAATTTTCTTACATTTTCTGCTCCTTTATCTACTGTTTTTAATTTTTCATATTCTTCTAATAGTTCCTCATTTTCAATTGTATAATTATCTAATTGTACTGTGTAATTCATTAATGCTATTTCTTTAAAAATGTACACGTTCCCATATGTATCTTCACATACATATATAGTATAATCATCTTTCTTTATTATTTTATATTTGCTTATAGTTGTTTGCATATACCCTTTTCCTTGTGTATAAACATTAAATTCACTAAAGGTTGGAAATCTTTTTTCTTTATACTCTTGCTCTAACAAATTATATGCTAACTTTGTATTGCTTTTCATTAATTTAATATAATTATTTAAATAATATTTAAGCATTTGATTTTCTGATATATTTGTATATTTAAATTGATTATAGTCATTTTTCTCTATACTGTTTTCTGATATTTTTATATCTTTTGTTTTCATATCTTTACTATAACTATATTTTTCTAAATAATCATTTAAGAATATAGAAAATGTATTATTTTCTGAGTCTGTTTTTATAATTATATTAAATTCTTCACTTCCTATAAATGCATATACTATATAAATATCTATATTTGCTGATTTATCGTATATATATACTTTATCTATAATATTTTGATAATCAATATACTTTTTTGCCATATTAATTATATAATCATCAGTATTTTTTGTTGAATTTTTATATTCACTATCTAACATATAATTAATTATTTGCAAACCTTCTTTTTGAAATGCCTTTTTCGCAGTTTCTTCGTCTATAAGTGTTGTATCATATTCCATATCTCCATTTGTTTCTTTTATATAAGAGGTTATTTCTGAAACTATTTTTTCTACTACAAAGTATTTATTTTTATTATCTAATAGTTTAATTTCTTCATCATTTTCATATAATACTTGTTGTTCAAAGTCTGTTTCATATTTATGGTTATCTGTATTAAAAAATTTATTTATAACAAATAGCATTACTAAACATATTATTATGATTACAATAGCTATTATACTTAATACTAAAATTTTATTATTATTCATATTTAATCTCCTAGTTTTTATGGAACTCTTAATATTTTTACTATTCTATTTGTTGTATGACCTGATGTGCTTGTTTCTTTTGCTGCAATACTTGCGTTTCCTCCACAGTTATATACTATTGGTTTGTTTCCGTTCATTGAACCTGCATATATTTCTACGTGTCCATTATAACATAGTATATCTCCTGCTCTTGCATTTCCAATACCTTTTATTTCTTGCCATCCTTCTGGGTTACGTTTAAATGTTGAAGAACTCCATTGATACATTCCTTCTTTAAAGCTTGAACTTCTATATCCTGAGTTTAAAATTACCCATGTAACATATGAACTACAATCTATAGTTTTTGTTTTATAATTAGGTAAATTTACTCCTGACTGTGAATACCTATATCCATTTTCTCTAACATATTTATGTACTGCCTCTGCTGCTTGAATCATATTAGATGAGCCTTCTAACTCTCCTAAAACAGTTTCTCCTAAATATTCGTAATTTGTATAGAAAATATGAGTATTTGGATCTTCAAATAAATATACATAGAATTCATGTTTTTCTGATGCACTTGTTGGCATTCCTGCCTTTATTGCAGATTCCTTTGTTCTAAACCAGAATGCCCCATTAGTAGTATCTCCACCTGAAACCACACTATCTACTGCTCTTTTAGTTTTCTCTGAAGGTACAGCTCTTGCTAAATGTCCATTTGCTACGCAAGCAAATTGGTTTGCTTGATATATAACTCCTGGTATTGTATTTGGAAACTTAGGCGATTTTACTCTATTTAATACTACGCATGCTACGTGTCCAATTTCTAGTTCACTACTTCCTCCTGCTTCTGCTTCGCATAATTTATATAATAATTCTAAATCTTCTTCATCTATATCATCATATTCTATTTCTTCATCTTCATATGGATTGTAGTCTTCTCTACCATAAGGAATATCTAAGTCTTCATTATCTGGCAAGGTCATTAAGTATTTCATATGGTCTATTAATCCTTGCATTCTTACTTTGTATTGGCTTGGGTAATCTTCTTCAGCATTTACGGAATCGTTTCCTTCGACGTTTTCTCCAAGTATTCCATATAGCATATTTGCTTTATTTAATAGTTCATTTAATGGCTTGTCATCATCTTTTGAACTATTAGGTTTTTGATATCCTACATTTGTTCCATCTCTTACAAATTCTGCTTTTTCTGCACATATTTCTGAACGGTGTGGGTTTTTATAGCAATCGTCATAATAACATTTACCATCTTCATTACGTAATAACCCTAAAAATTGTTTTGATTTTTCTACTGAATTTGCTAATATTGGTGGATTATATGTTGTTACTGTTGTTGTGGTTTGCGTAGAAGTTATGGTTTCTGCTAAAAATGTGTCATACCACTTTTCTGGCACTGTTATCGTTTCTGTTCCACCTGCTGGGCTCTCTATTTGTCTTTCTCCTGCTTCTCGGTGATTTCCTAATGTTGAAGGTAATGGAATTTTTTCTTGAATTGGTCCATTTTCTTCAACTGTTTGTTCAATATTTGTAGTATATTCAAATTCTTCATACCAACTCCATGTATTTGCATATGTTATTTCTAAGTGTGGTTCTGAAGTTGTTGTAATTGTTATTATTCTTTTCTTTTTGGTTTCTTCATCTGTTTTTGTTGCACCAGATGTTGAACTGCTACTTTCACTTTCATAGCTTTCATACTTTTCTTCTACTTCTGAAACATCTTTTATTACTGTACTATCATCTTGCACTACTAGGTCTATTTCTGTTTGCCTTGCAAGCATCGCTACATGGTATACAAATTCAGGGCTTCCTGTTATTTCACATAGGCTTAATAAAAATTCGTATGGCATTGTGTATTTTGAAATATATTCTTTATAATCTATATGTTCTTCACCATCTATTATTACTTCTGTTGAATCTGCTCCTATTCCTAACTTTTCATTCATCCAATTTTGTACATCTGAAAACCATAAATTTACTGAATTTGATATATCCCCTTCTATTTTTTCAACAGTTTTTATTTTTGCAATAACTATATTTCCTTCTTCATCTAAGGTATATCTATATCTGATTTTCTTACTGTTTGAATTTTTTAGTTCTTCCCATTTTTCTGGTGTTACATATTGCATTTGTACATAGCTCTCACTACTTATTTCTTTTATATATTCGCCACTATCTACTTGTAATGCTCCGCTTGTATCTGCAGTTGGCTTAGTTCTATATAAATATACTCCTCCATCAATCCAATTATCATTATGAGGATGTACAAGTTCTGTTCCTCTTCTTCTATGTATACTTTGTGTTATTAAATCTGCTTTTATAAATTCTCCAATGTATTTTTCTATTGTTTCTTTTTCTTCTTTATATGCTGGGTCTGTTAATATTTTTTCTACTAACTCTCTTTCAGTTAATTTCTCATCTCCATCTTTATAATTTATATGTCCTAATAACTTTAAATTTTTTAATGTAATTCCCATGTTTTCTATTTGTCTAATATATTCATCTACTAAAGTGGCTTCGGTTTTTTCTTCTTCACCGAGTTTCTTCGTTTAAATATGAGAATTCTATTTCTTTATCTAGCTTTATCCAATAATCGTCTGACATCCATTTCCAAAAGCTTGTAACTGCTGTTGATAGGTTTGACGCTAGCTCTATTAATTTGCTTTCTACTGTCATTGTTATTGCATAAAAAGACATTGCTATTATTATTACAGCTAAAATTCCTGCAACTATTGGTATTAATATTTTTCTTTTTAATTTATTTTTTATTTTATTTTTTTCTTGATCTGCTTTTTCTCTTAGCTTGTCCTTTATTCCCATATTTCACCACCTAACTTTGCTTTACCATTCTACTTCTAATTTTAATCTTTCTTGTACATTTCCATTTTTATATTTTTCGTAATCTTCTACAATATCTGTAAATGTTATTTTTTTAGTTCTAATACTTGCATTGTATTTTTTGTTTATTTTTAAATTATAAGTTCTTGAGCCATATGCTATTATTTCATATAAACTACTTGATATTTCGTTTGTAAATGCTGTGTATTTTACATTATCTGATCCAACAGCATATACACTTTTTGTACTCTTTTTTGTATCCATGCATATTTCTTTATTTGTATTATTTTTTACGTTTATTTTATATATTTCATAATCTATATATATTTCTTGCTTTGCAACTGTTACTTCTATTCCATTTTGCTCTGTTTTTTTATTTATTTCGTTAGTAGTAATTAAACTATTTATATTTAACTTTCCACTTTCTTTTTCTACTGTAATATAATCTTTTTTTGAATTTTTAGCTGACGCATCTCCTGAGCCTAATACATTTCCATAAAATGTTACTTTATATGTATTTGTTTTACTAGAATTTTTATAGTTTTCTATTTTAGTTGTTCGGCCTTCCGTAAATATTAAATTATAATAATTTTCTATAAACTTTTCTTTTGTTTTAAATAATGTTTCTTTACAGTCATCAGTTAATAAATTATAAGCTTTATCTATATTGTTTTCATTACAACTATTAACAAATTCTTCAATTACACTTACATTTGTTTTAGTAGTTTCAGTATTTACTTTTTGCCCTGTTAATATTGATTTATCTGGTATTTGTTCCTCTTCTACCCATGCTGTATTTGTATTATTATTTTTTTTCTCTATTGATTTTTTTGCTACACTATTTAGTGCTCTTATTATAATGAAAAAGAAGACTACTACCAATGCTGTTATAATAATTTTTCCTCTGTTTTGGTTCCATATCCTAATTAATTTGTTCATTGTAAGTAGCCTCCTATTTTATTCAATTATTTTTTACTTTTGTACTTATATTATTTATATATTATTTTTTCCTTGGTCCTTTTGGTCCTGGCTTATTTGTTGTTCGTGGTGTATTTGCTCCAGAAGTGTTTGTTCGTGGTCCTTTTAATGCTGGATTAGTTGATTTTGGCGCTCTTGATCCTTTTGGTCCTGGTTTATTCGTTGTTCTTGGTGAGTTTAATCCTTTAGTATTAGCTCCAGCATTTGCTCTTGGAGTTGTTGCTCCTGAATGATTTGTTTCAGCATTAACTGTTTTTGGTGTTTTGTTTGTTGAAGTTCCTTTTGTTGTTTGATTACTTGTTTCTGGTTTTACCACATTTCTTGGGGCTTTACCTGATTTTGGTAAATTGTGTCTTTGTCCTACTTGTGCTTTCATTACATTTAATACATAATCTGCTTGTGCTTGTGCTTGAGTTTCACTTAAACCTTTATCCATAAACTCTTGTGTAAAGTCTGCTTGTCTTTGAGCATATTTCTTATCATCTCCAAGAACACTTGAATCAATTTTTCTATCTTGTGCAAGTAATGCAATTTTAGCTGATTGAGATGCATCTACTCCAAAGTTTTCAGCTTTTCTAGCTCTGTAAATTTGTGCTATATCTGTCATTCCTTCATCTGCATATTGCTTAATTGCTTGTTTTTCTTGTCTTAATTGTTGTGCAGATGGTGCTTGTCCATTATGATCTTTAGTCCATTTATCTCTAATATATTGATCTGTACTTGCATCCTTCATAAACATTTTTGCTGTATGTTTATCTTGTTGAACTGTATTTCCGTTAAATATATCTCTATTTCTTCTGATACTATCTGCTGCTCTATGTCCGGCATTTCCTACAGTTCTTCCTACTCCAACGGCTGTTCTTCCTATTCCAGTAGCTGTATTTTCTGCCATATTTACTACACCTGTTCCAATCTTTCTACCTGCTGTAGCACCTGCAATTACTCCTGCTATACCTTTACCAGAAGCTAAACCTCCTGCTGCTCCAATTACTGTTCCTGCTGCTCCTAAAGCTACTCTTGATACTCCAAAGCCTGCTTTAGCTGTAAATTTAGCTGCTCTTCCTAATGTACGTGCACCTTTAAGTGCCATTCCTTTTTTACCACCATTTGCACTTACTATGTTTCTCATACCTTGTCTGAATCTACCTGGTTGTTTACTTTCTTCATTAGCGTTTTGTTCTGACATTCTTTTTTGTTGTTCTGCTTTTCTATCTGATTCTTCTTGCTCTAGTTGTTGTTGCCTAATAGTTTCTTGTTGCTCTTCTAATTGTTTTTGTTGTTCTTCTAACTGTCTTTGTCTTTCTTGCTCTTCTTGCCTTCTTTGTTGCTCTGCAAATGCTTCTGCTGCTTTTTTAGCTGCTTCGTTTTCTTTTTCTCCTTCAGTTTCTCCATTTTCTCCATTTTTCATTTCTGAAGGTGATTCTATTCTTAAACCAGTATTTGGATCTATTTTGTCTTTAGAATCCATTGTTCTATAATCTATTCCATCTGTACCATGTGTTTTATTAAATTTTGGTTTATCTGCTTCATCTGATGAAGAGTTTCCTCCTTTTCCTCCATTAGATGGTCCACCTGATGATTTTGATCCTCCTTTTCCTCCAAACTTACTTGCTAGTGAACCTGCTGTAAATGTTGCAAGAGGCCCCATCATTCCTAGTGGTGCTTTGTCAAATCCAAACATTTTCTTTAATAATTTTTCCGCTGGTAATATAAATCCTACCGCTGCTATTGCAAATATGAAGTTTGTTTGTACAAGTTCCATAGCTGAACCTACAAAAATCATATATATTATAAAGTGAAATGGTTGAATTAATGCTGTATATATATATTCTTTAAGCCACATATTGAAGGCTTGGGCTTTTCCATCTCCTATTTTATCTATTGGATATGTAAGTGCTACAAGTGGCGCTATTATTGTTAAAAATGCCATTGTGAGTACCCTTTTTAAATAGTGATACGTAAAAATTCCTGTATATACTATTAATGCTATATATACTATTAAATATGCAAAGCTTTCCATGTTGTCTTTACTTTGTACCATAAACCTTGCTGCACCCATTACATTTGTTGAAAAACTTGTTCCATCACTTACACTAACATTAACTGTTTCTGAAGTATATCCATTTCCTGCTAATGCGTCATTTACTGAATCTATTAATACAAGTGTAAATGACATTATATAGTGTAAGAAGAATAATAAGCAAAGTGCAATTAGCCAATCCATAAACATTTGCTTATGTTTTGCTTTATCTGCTGCTGTACTAGATATTATTATTCTAATACCTACATATACTAATACACATAAAAGCCCTACTATTGCTAGGTTTCTAAGTGCTATGTACCAACCTGAAATTGTAGCTTGTAAAATTGCTGCTGTTCCATTTACCTTGTATTCTGACGTCTTTTCGGTTAACTTTGGGTTAATAAAGTTAATATCTAAATATGGAACTTTATTACTAAATATTTCTTCTGGTGTATATTCTATTACTGGTACTTGATATGTATCTCCATCTGTATTTTTTCCTAAATCCAAATCATTAACATTAACTTCCATTGTTGTTTCACCATTAGCTGGTTTTACTCTATTGTCTCCTTGCTCAGTCATTATTGCTGAATCTCTAAACTTATCTCCTGCTGCAAATTGACCTGTCATAAACCATTGCATTGCTGATGCTCCTGCATCTCCTATCATGGCACATAAGTCTATCATTGCATTTGCTAAAACTCCACCTACATTAGATATAAAACCTGCATGTGAATAAGTTGGAACTATGAAATTAATACATAATACTGTAAGTATTACTAAAATTGTCTTTTGTAGTATTCCTTTCTTAGTAAATGTTTTCATTACTTACACCTTTCTTTTTAATATTCTTCTCTTCTTTTATTCATTTGTACCAACTTGTTAATATTTGTTTCTACGAATTCAAATTCTTTTGCAGTTGGTCTTATTTGTATTATTGCTGTATCTGCTCCTACTTTTAAAAGTCCTTCTCCTTTTTCACATGTAACTAGGAAACCTGACTCTCCAGAGCTTAGTTTAAATACTTCTTTTAAGTATTGTATTTCTGATTTATCTTGTGCTAAAAATAGTTTTGTATCTGATGAAGTTAAAACTGCTTGTGCTTCTGGTTTTTCGTAGAAGTCTTGGAACCTTTGTGAAATGATTGCTAGTGAAACATTTCTCTTTCTTGCACGACGTGCCATTGTGTTTAAAAAGTCTACGGCTTCTGGGTATGGAAGTAACATCCATGCCTCGTCTACTAAAACTCTTTTCTTAGAAGCTTTTGTTCTATCTTCACTATTTTTCTTAACGTATTTTTCCCAAATCCAAGAAAGTAATATTTGTTGTGCTAGTGGTCTTGCAAATCTTTCTTCTAGTTGAGAAATATCTAAGTTTATGAACAATGTTCCATCTAATAAATCAAATGTAGATTGTCCATCAAAGTATGCCATTTGTCCGTTATATTCTCTTATATATTGTTTCATAACTTTTATTAAGTAACTATAATGGAATTGGTAGTCTGGGTTTTTATTTTCTTCTGCTTTACGAAGAATTCTTCTATACCAAGAACCAATTGTTGGCATTTCTTTCTTTTGTCTTCCAAGTAAATTTCCTGTATTTAAAGAATTAGTAACAAATAGACTATTAGGGTCACTATTTATTCCTGCTTCTACATATTCTTCTGCTACTGACTCTGATATTATTTGTTTTGTAAGCTCATTTACTTCTTTTGACCTTGTACTTCCTCTTGCCATTGTAACTAATGCATTTGTTACGTCTTCTACTTTATTTTCAACATTAACTACTGATCTTGATTTTCCTGTTATTTCGTCTTTTATAATTTCTGGCTCTATATCAAATAAGTTAATTACTGTTTGCGATGTTGGACTTATTACAACATTTATTCCACCTAAACTTTCGGCAACTATTGAATACTCACCTTCGGCATCTAGTGCTAAACTTTGTATTCCCATTAATACTGCACTACGTGAAATTAATGTTTTCATTGTAACAGATTTACCAGCACCTGATTTAGCAAATATAACCATATTATAGTTTGTAAGTGAACTATGGAAATTATCAAATAAAATTGGTACTCCTGTTTGTTTGTTAAACCCTAGGGGTATACCTGTTGGATGTCCTACTTCTGATGTTGTAAATGGAAATACTGTTGCCATTGAACGTCTATCAAAAGTATGTGTTTTATTTATTTTATTTTCCATTAATGGTAAATTACTTTTGAAGGCTTCTTCTTGTATTCCCCATGCGCTTTTTATATCTACTAAACTTTTTGACATTTCTGATGCTAACATTTTTGTATATCTATTTAAATCTTCTAGGCTATATGCAAATAATGTAGATACTATTGATGCTTCAAATAATTTGTTATATCCTGCTGCAATTTCGTCTCTTAATTGTTCTGCTTCCCATCTTTTTTGGCCTATTGTACTTTCTCTGTTTATATTTCCTCTATCTGCTGCAACAATTCTTTCTGTTTCAAGTTCGTTGATTACCCTATTTAATTCATTTTGTGACCTTGACTCTGGTATTGGGTTTATATATATTGATGTATTTATATCTCCGAACATGTACATGTCCCTAAATAGTTCTGGGAATGTTGCCATTCTTGGAAGGTTTGATACGAAGAAACTACGTGCATATCTTGTAATATTTGAAATTATTTCTAAGTGATCAATATTACTTGCATCTATTCCAGATGGTGCTATTAATTCTTTAATTGTTTTTCTTTTTAGAATTTGGTATTCATCTGGGTTTGTATAGTCATTGTTAAGCTGTCTTTGCTTTTCTAGTTCTCTTTGCTTTTTCTTTGACATTTTCAGTTCCTCCTTCTTCATTTGTATCTATTTTGTTAATTGCTTCTTCTGCTATGTCTTTTCCTATTATTTGTGTGTTTTCTTCAATAATTAATTGTGCAAGTTCTGCAATTAAGTCTCTTTTGTTTTCTTTCTTTTCCTCAAGTGCTTTTTGTTTTTCTGACCTTGCCTCATTTACTTTAGTTGTTGCAAGTTCTAATGCTTCTTGTTCTATTTGTTCATTTAATAATCTCATTTGTTTATCTACTACATCTGGTGCTGTTGAATATAATTCGTCATATCCTGCTTTTAATGCTTTTTCTAATCCATAAACTTCTGCTTCATCACGGTTATATGCAACATATAATAATTCTACAAGTTCATTTGAGTCCATAACTTTTGCATTTATTCCACATACTGCAAGTGTTCTTATTATTGATTGTGCTCTTGTATATAATTCTGAAAATGCTAGGTTTCTTTGTTCTTGTTTATCAAATTGATTTTCTCCAAGTTCTTCTACATAGTATGGTACTACAACATAATATTTTTTGTTAAGTACATTTTTGTTTAAACTCATTCTTTCTGTTGAATATATTATATCTTTACCATATTCGTATAAGTTTCTTTGTTTTGTAAGTTCAAAATATGCTTTGTTTAGTTGTTCTTCTGTGTATGTTTCTGACCTTTGCATTTGTTTATATTGCATTTCTTGTTTTTCTAATGCCATTTCTATTTCTTTTATTTTTTCTTTATATGTTTGGATACTATTATCTAAGTTTACTGTTCTTGTTTGTGTATAAATTTGCACTGGATGGCGAAGTGTATTTAAAAATTGAACAAATCCATCTTCTACACCATTTTTTTCTGCTTCAGACATTAGGTCATAGTTTATACCTTGGCATTCAACTACCATAACATATCTTTTACCATCTTTTTGTGAAATCATGTTATCTACTACTGTATCAAATTCCATAAAGTTTAATACTGATCCAACTCTATAGTCTTTAAATTTTTTAGTTTTAGAATTTTTATTTTCTTCACCTGTTGGTTTATTTTCGTTTTCTTCTTTCTTATTAATTTTTGAGTATGCGAAAACAATTCCTAAAGTAATTAATAATATAACCATTATTACAAGTACAATCATTAGTACCATTGTTAATAAATTTATAGTATCCATTATTTTTCTTCCTCCTTAGTATATAAATAGATTTTACTTCCTTTTTTCTTAAACATTATTCCTCTTTTAATAATGTCATCTATTTTTTCTCCACTTACTGTTTTAGTGAATTTTAGTATTCCTATTTCAGGCATTTTGAAAGTACCTATAACAAAACCAATTAATGCAGTAATAACAATTGCTACTATTCCTACAACATGTAAATTCATTAATGAGAATAGCCCATAAAATGGTAAGCCTACCCCTACTCCTATTACTGTATATATTAAGCTTTTACCTGAGAATATAAATAATATTCTTCCTTCACCTTTTACATTTCTAGGTATGTTATATGTACCCATATATGTTTCCTCCTATTTTGCTTTTGTTTAACTCTTTTTTAGCGTATAATTACACTTGATTATATTATAACAGATTTCTTGATAAAATGTAACAAAAAAAGCAAAAAAAATGCATAAAAATGCATTTTTAATGTAATTGTAATATGTTTGTTATGGTTTTGTAAAAAATAAAAGGTAGTTTTTTGAAAATCTACCTTTATTATCTTTATATTATTATTTATTAAATGCATTTGCCATGTTGTATACAACATTTACTATTGTTGTTGAAGCAAATATTAATACTGCACCAACTAAGTATGGTATCATTGTTTTTTTGTATTCTGCTTTTTCTTCTGCACTACCCATCATATATTTAATACCAAGTATTAATAATACAACTACTGCAACTACTACACCAACTGTTTGCATAATTGTTACTATTGTAGCACCTAATTTAACAACTTCATCCGCTGTTGCATTTGCATTTCCTTTTGATATTGTATCTATTTGTCCTGGTATACCTGTAGCTAATACTACACTTGAAAATGTTGTTATAACCATAAGTACCATTAGTATTATAGATAATATTTTTACTTGTTTTTTCATAGAATTTTCCTCCTTAATTTTCATTACTATTTTAATTATAATATATATTTTTCTATTTTTCAACTATTTTTTATATTTTTTGCTTATTTTTTCTATTTTTTGTTATATTCCTTGTAATACTGTGACAACAATTTTCCATATTGTGAATGCTCCAAATACTACTACACAGCCCATTACATATATTATTAGTGCCTTTTGAACTTCTGCTTTTCCTTCTACTCCTGCCGTTATAAATTTTATACCTAACAACACTCCAATTAGTACTGCTGCTATTATTCCTACTACTAGAAGTATGTTATATATTGTATCTGATAATTCTTTTAATTTTTCTTGTGTAATTAACCCATTAGCTCCTGCTTGTCCTTTTTGTATAAATCCATCTGCCTCTTTTATTACTTCTCCTGCTGTATGGCCTCCTGTAGCATATGTAGCACTTTGAATACTAAATAGCATTAAAATAGTTACTATTAATATTATTATAGATAATACTTTTTTCATATTTTCACCTTCTTTATACATTAACTTGTGACATTATATTCCATATAATACTTACTATTTTACCTGATATAAAAATCATTAACGTTCCAATAACCATAGGCATTAATGTTTTTTTGTATTCTGCTCGTTCTTCTATACTTCCCATTATGTATTTCATACCTAATACCATAAACATTACTATTGAAATTACCAAACCGACATTTATAATTGCATTAACTATTACTCCTGCTGAACGAAATGCTACTGCTGTATCTGAGTCTGTCAAATCTCCTGGTTTAAAATCTTCTGGATTTATTGTTCCTGCTGATGCCCCCGAGCTTCCTCCTGAGCCTCCACCATCAGTAAGTTGAGTGCTTGTAGATCCTGCTTGAGATATTGTTGTGAAACTTGTTAATATTATAGTAATTAATAATATTATTGTTATTATTTTTGTTATGTTCTTTATTTTCATTTGTTACCTCCATTTTATTTCTATAATTTAATTATAACTTATTATTTTTCTTTTTTCAACATTTTTTATGCTTTCTTTTAATTATTCGGTATTTCTTACCGATTTAGCCCCTTGTATATTTAAACCATCGAATTCGGTGGAATTAAAATAAAAACTCTAATAAAATAAGGAAGAACTAAATAAGAACATTTTAGTCCTTATTTAAATTCTCCCCTTTGTGCTATTTTTTATTTTTCCATTTATTGTTTCATTTATTTAAATTTTTATTTCTAATGTTTCTTTTCCTTTGTTACTTGTTATATCTTTTCTGTAGTACTTTGCTATCAATTCATCTAACTCAACACTAAGCTTGTAGGTTATAGTATAGTCTTGTCCTTGAATTATGCTTTCGTTTAATTTTTCTCTTAATTTACATATTTCATCATTTAACATATAACCACTCTCCTTTTTTCGTGAATTTTTTCTTTTGTATATCTTAAAAATAACATATTTTCACATTTTAGTCAACAAAAAAACGCCAATTTTAGGCGTTTTGAGGCAACTTTCGTATGACAAACTTTGTCATTTTTTTGTTTTTTCGACACTATTTTTTATTTTGATTTTATAACTGACATTACTAAATTTTTTTCGTCAAAAATTTCACTTAATATTTCTTTAGTATAATCTATTGTAACTGTATTATATTCTTCTATATAATCAAATGAATTTATTCCTTTAAAATAATCTGATAAAAACATTCTGGCTATATCTGCTACATCATTATATTCTACTACATAATCTCCATAAACTTTTTTCTTAATTCTATTAAAATATTCTTCATTCATATTTTCTTTTAATTTTTGTATTTGTTTTAGTAATTCTTCTTTTATTTTTTCTGGGTCTTTTGATTGTCCTGTTAACATCACATGTGCATAGTTATTTGTAAATTCATAGTCCATATCTAAAGGTGCTAAAAGTAGACCATCTTTATACATTTTTTGGTATAGCTCTGAACTTTTCCCTACTAGCATATTCATTAATATTTCTATTGCTATATGGCGTTTTACTTTTTCTTTTCCTAAGTTTTCGTCTTTAAAACCTATTAAAAATATTGGTTTACTTACTTGCATACTGCTTTCTTTATATTTTTTATTTAGTCCTTTTTCACTTTCTGGATATATTCTTTGTATTTCCCCTTGGTTTTCTTTTTCTACTATTCTATTTTTTATTTCTTGTAATATATTTTCTGTTTTAAAGTCTCCGCATACTACTAATACCATGTTTGATGGATTGTAAAAAGTATTATAGCATTTATATAAAACATCTTTATCTATTTTACTAATTGACTCTACTGTTCCTGCTATATCTATTTTTACTGCATTTTGTTTGTACATGCAGTCTAATGCATTCATATATAATTGCCAGCCTGGGTCGTCATCATACATTCCTATTTCTTGACTTATTATTCCTTTTTCTTTTTCTACATTTTCATCTGTAAAGTATGGATGTTGCACATAGTCCATTAATTCATCTAAGGCTTCATAGAAATTATTTGTTGTTCCAAAAAGGTATGCTGTGTGATTATTAGTTGTATATGCATTTGCATCTACTCCTAATGACATTAGTACGTCTAAACTGTTTCTTCCATTTTCTTGTTCAAACATTTTATGTTCTAAAAAATGCGCTACTCCATCTGGCACAAATACTTCTTCTTTATTTTTTGGCTCTATGAATCTATTATCTATTGAGCCAAAATGTGTTCCCCATATTACATATTTTTTATTTGTATTTTCTTTCGGAATTATTATAACTGTCAAGCCATTTTCTAGCTTTTCTATATAGGCTTTTTCTTTTATTTTTGTGCTTTCTATTAATTTCATGGTTTTTCTCCTTTTGGAGGTTGGATGTTGGAGGTTGGAGGTCGGAACCTTGGGTAATTTCTTCGAAGTATTTACCCTATATTCCAACTTCCAACTTCCAACTTCCAACTTCCATTTTAATTTTTCAAAAAATAAACTGTATTTAATTTAACGCTTTTTGCTACTTCTATAATTTGCTCTTTTGTTACATCTTGTATTTTTTGTTTATATTCTTCAACAGATACATTTGTACCTGCTAATTCTTGACCTAAATAATAGCTTATTTCTGTATCTTGCTCTTCTGGTATGTTTTCTATTGTTGCTATTATTAGGTTTTTAGCATTTTCTATGTCTTCTTTTGTAAAATTACCTTCTTCCATATCTTTTAGTTGCTCTTTTATTATTTCTAATGCTTTTTCATAATTTTCTATTTCTATTCCTGCTCTTATCATTATATTTTGTTTTCTTTTTAGGTAATTAGAGCCTACTGTATATGCTAAACTTGCTTTTTCTCTTACATTTTGGAACATTTTTGAGTTTGCTCCTCCACCTAGAATAGTGTTATAACACATAGTTATATAACTTAAATTTTCTATATTTGAAGTTACATCTAAGCCTATAACTAGTTTTCCTTGTGTTACATCCATGCTTTCTTGTACCACATTTTCCTTTTCTGGTATTTGCTTTTTCTCGTCTTTTATTTGTGCTGTTCTTTCTTGTAATTTAATAATGTTCTCGTTTTCTTTTACTAAATTTTCTGTATTTTGTGGTAATATTCCTGAAGCAAATATATCTATTTTACATTCATTTATTACTTGTTTATAGTAATTATATAAATCTTCTGGTGTTATTTCATTTAGGTCTTCTATATATCCATATTTATAAAGTCCATATGCTTTATCTTTGTACATTTCTTCTATACATCTTTCTAATGCATATGAGCCTTTATTGTCTATTTTTCCTTCAATTATTTGCTTTAAGTTTTCTTTTTCTTGTTCTACATACTCTTCTTTAAATTTTTCGCTTTCTATTAATGGGTTAAAGGCTATATCTAATAATATGTCTAAACTCTTTTTTAATAAGTCTTCTTTTTCTGGTAAGAATTCATCATTTATAGATTCTAAATAGAATTTTATTGTATGACTATCTCCTGTTTTTTCTATTCCGCAATCAAAGCTAGCACCATACATTTCTTCTAGGTTTTTACTTATTTCTTCTTGAGTTTTCATATTTGCAGTTCCTCTTCTTAGAACTGCCGCAATCAATGCATTTTTTGTTACTGTTTGCCTTGTTAGCGGCAAACTAAAAAATATTGCAAATAAGTTTGTTTTAAATTTGTCTGTTTCTATTTTGTGGAATTTAATTCCTTGTTTTAATTCTATTGTTTCATTTGTCATTGATTTTTCTCCTTTTGGAAGTTAGAGGTTGGAAGTTGGAAGTTGGATTTTTAGTAGTTTCTTCGAAGTATTAACTTTATACCTTATTTCTAACTTTTATACTTTTCTTTATTCTAATATTTATATTATAGTATAAAAAATAAAAAATATACAAGGCATTCTTGCATATTTTTTATATTCTTAGGAAAGTCATCCGCGATAGCGGTGAGTTTCATTAGAAGATAGTTATGGCGGAATTTAGAATTTGTAGCATTTTAATGCGTACAAATTCTTATTTCCGGTCTTTTACTTTATTTTATAAATTCTTCGGAGATATTACCCTAATTTCCAACCTCCAACTTCTAACTTCCAACTTCTAATTCAATTTGCTTTTTACTATTTCGTTTATTGTTTTTCCGTCTGCTGATGCTCCTACTTTTTCTTTTACTGCTTTCATAACTGCTCCCATTTCCTTCATTGTTGTAGCACCTATTGAAGCTATTACTTCTTCTATTACTTTTTCTAATTCTTCTTTTGAAAGTGGTTTTGGTAGATACTCAGCTAATATTTCTATTTCTTCATTAATTTGTTTTATTAATTCTTCTCTTCCACTTTTTTCATAATCTGCTAATGAGTCTTTTCTTTTTTTAGATTCTTTTGCTATTACATCTATTATTTGTTCATCGGTAAGTTCTATTTGCTTATCTTTTTCTACTTGCAAAACAGCTGCTCTTACCATTTGAATTACATTTTTTCTAACTACATTTTTATTTCTCATTGGATCTATGTCAAGTTTTTGGACACTTTTTTTGAGAATTTTTTTATATTTTT
>CAPNDH010000004.1 GCA_948664205.1 uncultured Clostridia bacterium
ACTAGATATTTGTGTTTAATACTAGTTACCCACTCGATTTAGCGAAGAGCCAAAATATATTTATGACACTGTTAATTATCGTTTAGAAAGGATGAACATATGAATAATTTAGAGTTTATCGCCAAAAGTGCAAATGGGAAAAATATTTTTAACCGGTTTAATAGTCATATTCACAAAAATGTAGCAGAAGAAGTTTTAGTAAAAGCTTTATCTAGCTTACATTTATCTAAAAGCTTTCATAAAGAAGTGGTAGATATGAAACATACAATTGGAAAGTGTAACTGTCTTGCTATTAATTCTAATGATGAAATTGTATATGTAGTTCGTAAGGGTAGGAAGGGACCCACTCCTATGGTTAAAGGTCGTAAGCCTATCGATTGTTCTTGCATTACTTTAGTATTAAAAAGAATTGAAGAAGATAATTATATCTTATTATCTTCATATATTGGAAGTGACAGTGCACCTGAGCCGTGGGATTCAAATTTTTATGATCAGTTCACTTGGGAAAAGAAAGCTGATATTGATGAAGCAGCATATGCAAAATCGATAGAATTTTGGAATACTCATGCACTTATTTATGACAAAGATGATATTTCTTTGTTACTTTCTTAAAAGAAAGCATAAAAAGAAAGTTTTAGTCTCAATCTAAAACTTTCTTTTTATGGTTATTTTATTGCTTCTAATCTTTCTTTAGATGCTTTTAACATTTCTTGATATTTTGCTAATTTTTCTTTTTCTTCATTAATTTTAGCTTCTGGAGCTTTTGATACAAAACCTGGGTTTGAAAGCATTTTTTCACATCTTGTAACTTCTGCTTCTAATTTTGTAATTTCAGCTTCTAACCTTTTTCTTTCTTCTTCTTTATCAACTAAATCTCCGAATGGTATTATTGCTTCTATTCCATCTACCATTATGCTAGAACTATCTTCTGGAATATCGCTTCTTGCTTGTTTTACTTCTATACTTTCTGCAAAACCTAATTTTTGTAGCATTGTTTTTGATGAATTTATCATTTCTTCATATTCTTTACTTATAAATATTAAATTAGATTTTTTTGATGGATGTATATTCATGTTTGTACGTAAATTACGTATTCCTACTATTATTTCTTTTAATGCTTCTATTCCTTTTTCTTCTTTTTCAAATGCTAATTTTTCTTCATATTGTGGCCATTTTGAAATCATTATACTTTCATCTTTACTATATAACTCTTCAAAAATTTCTTCTGTTATAAATGGCATTATTGGATGCAATAATTTTAGTGAATTTACTAGTACTTTATTTAATGTCCATACTGTCGCATCTTTATTTGTACTTGCTTCATCATATAGTCTAGGTTTTACCATTTCAATATACCAATCGCAGAATTCATTCCATATAAAGTCATATATTTTACTACAAGCTACACCCAAATCATATTTATCTATGTTATAACTTATCTCTTTTGATAATGTATTTATTTTTGATAATATCCATTTATCTTCATAAGCCAAGTTAGAAGGTACTTCATCACTTGTCATAAATTCTTCAAAATTTTGCATACTTTCACCTATTTTAGCAAAGTTTCCTAATGCAAATTTAGAAGCATTCCATAATTTATTTGCAAAGTTTGAAGCTTGGTCTAGCTTTTCTGGCATATATCTTATATCGTTTCCTGCTGATATTCCTAATATTAGTGAAAACCTTAGTGCATCTGTTCCGTATTTTTCTATTATTTCTAATGGGTCTATTCCATTTCCTAAACTCTTCGACATTTTTCTACCTTGTGCATCTCTTACTATACCATGTATTACAACGTCTTTAAATGGTTCTACTCCTGTATGTTCAATTCCAGAAAATATCATTCTTGCTACCCAGAAGAATATTATGTCATAGCCTGTAACTAATGTAGATGTTGGATAAAAATATTTAAAATCTTCTGTTTGTTCTGGCCAACCTAGTGTTGAGAATGGCCATAATGCTGAGCTAAACCATGTATCTAGTGTGTCTTCATCTTGATGTAAATTCTCACTACCACATTTTGTACATTTTTGTGGTTTTGCATGTGCTACCATTATTTCTTTACAATCATCACAATAATATGCTGGTATTCTATGTCCCCACCACAATTGTCTTGAAATACACCAATCTTTTACATTATCCATCCATGCAAAATATGTTTTTTCATATTTTTGTGGTATAAATTTTACTTTACCGCTTCTTATTGCTTCATTTGCCGGTTTTGCTAGTGGTTCCATTTTAACAAACCATTGCTCTGAAATATGTGGCTCTATTGTGCTATGGCATCTATAACATTTACCTACATTATGAGTATAGTCTTCTATTTTAACTAAGTCTCCATTTTTCTCTAGCATTTTTACTATTTCTTCACGAGCATCTAATAAGTCCATACCTTGCAATTCAGGTACTAAATTACCCATTTTGAAGTTTTCGTCAAATACTTCTATTATCTCTAAGTTATGTGTTAAAGCTGCTGTATAGTCATTAGGGTCATGCGCTGGAGTTAGCTTAACAGCACCTGTTCCAAATTCTTTTTCAACAAATGGGTCTGCTATAATTGGAATTTCTTTATTCATAATTGGAAGAATAACAGTTTTTCCAACTAAATCTTTATATCTTTCATCAGAAGGGTGAACAGCAACACCAGTATCACCAAGCATAGTCTCTGGTCTAGTAGTTGCAACTATGATATATCTATCTTCGTCTTTTACTTTATAACGAATATGCCATAAATGAGTAGGTTCTTCTTCATATTCAACTTCTGCATCAGAAATAGAAGTATTACAATTAGGGCACCAGTTTATCATTTTCTTTCCCTTATAAATTAAACCTTTTTCATATAGCTTAATAAATACATATTCAACAGCTTTAGATAAACCTTCATCCATTGTAAATCTTTCTCTTGACCAGTCACAAGAACAGCCAAGTTTTTTAAGTTGGTTTATAATAGTTCCACTATACTCTTTTTTCCAGTCCCAAGCTCTTTCTAAAAAGCCTTCTCTTCCTATATCTTCCTTAGTAATACCAGCTTCTTTCATCTTTTCAACAATTTTAGCCTCAGTAGCAATAGCAGCATGGTCAGTACCAGGAACCCAAAGAGTATTAAAACCTTGCATTCTTTTATATCTTATTAATATATCTTGAATTGTCTCATCTAAGGCATGCCCCATATGAAGTTTACCCGTAATATTTGGTGGTGGAATAACAATAGTATAAGGCACTTTTGTTTTATCGCTATCTGGTTTAAAATAACCCTTCTCCTCCCAATTCTTATAAATATCCTCTTCAAAATTTTTAGGCTCATATTTTCCTTCTAATTCATGTTTACTACACATATTCTTCATCCTTCCTTTATTTTGAGTCAAAAGGGACGGCCTTTTTTGACTCATATGAGCCAAAAGGGACACTCTTTTAACTTTTTATTTTATAAATTTTACTATACTTATTTTGAATAGCTTGATTTATATAGCTTTTAACCATTTTTTACAGTTATTCTTCTTTCATTATATTAAACATAAATATAATTATTTATATATTTTTTGCTTTAAAATTTCCTTATATTAACGTATTTTTTTAAGGTCTGTCCCCTTTGGCTTATTTAAGTCAAAAAAGGCCGTCCCTTTTGACTCACTTTTGGTTTTATAGAATATAAAAAACTCGCCCTATATATAAGGGCGAGTATATTTTCTCACGGTACCACCTTAATTTACAAACATTCTATATTTTTTATTTTACATTTTGTTTTTATGCTTGCAATCTTAATTAGCTTTTAACGCATGCTTATGCGAGAATAGTTACTTTTTCTATCTTTTCTCTATTCCAACTCCAAAGCTACCTTCAGTTTTCTTTTCTATAAGAAGCTCTCAGCGTATTCACTTCTTTTCTCTTTTCTAGCTAGTTTAAACTTACTCCTCTTTTTCTTTGTTTTTGTTTCTATGTTATATATATTAACATATTTTTTTATTTTATGCAACTAAAAAATTGTAATTTATATGAATAATTTATGATATAAATAATCAATATTTTTTATATTTGGTTTAATATTTAAATTAATTGTTGCGCTATAAATTTTCAATTTCTTCTTTAGTTAATTTTGTTATTTTTTGAATTTCTTCATTTGTGTATTTTTGTTTTTTCATTTCTTTAGCTATTTCTATCTTCTGTTGTTCAGCACCTTGTTGTATTCCTTCCTCTCTAGCATGTCTTAACCCATTTCGCTCATCTCGTATTGCTTTTTCTCTTAATTCTGCTATTCTTCTTAGTTCTTTATCTTGACTTATTTTTTCTATCTTTTCTTTTGTTGTTGCTTTAATAATAGCCTTTGTTATTTCTTCATTGCCTTTTTTAAATAAAGCGTGAAATACCACATCTATTTTAGGCTTTAATAATATAAATTTTTCTTCCATATGTTATTCCTTTCAATTTATATTTTAAATTCCATAAAATATAGTTTACTTCCTTTGCTTTAATTTTCATTTAACTTTTTTTGATTTTTAAAGATTCAAATTTTGAAATAATTTTTTTGAATTAACTTTTGGTTAAACAGAATAAAATAATTTTATGTAATCTGATGTAATTATTAAAACATATTTCTAAATATTTTTCATTTTTTAAATTTCATTATTAAGTAAAGGAGTAGTAATTTTACTACTCCTTTACTTAATAATAAAATTTAAATATCTTACTTTGTAATTCTTTTGCAAAATACTGCATAATCCGTATCTTCAATACAAATAATGTTGATGAATCTATGTTCATCAATTTCAATATCTCCATATTTGCACTCCGTAATAATAAATTCAAATTCGCACCATAATTCATTCTCTTGACTTAAACATTCTTCTAATGGAGCCATATAGTACAGCCACATAACATGCTCTCCATTATCTGTTTTTACAGATAAAATTTCTGAATTCTTAGGCAAATTCACTGATAATGTAATTAATTCTTTTTTTTCTAAACTTATACCAAAATTACAAACTTTCATTTTTTTCATTTTTAAACCTCCTTTTTTCTTACATTTCGGAGGTAGCAATGCCTCCGAAATGTCGGAAAGCATTGATTTACAGTTCCTATGTATGTGATTATAACATATTTCTAAATAATATTCAATAGATATGTTTACTTTTTATGTTTCTTATTGTATTCCATCTATACAATTTTCATATATCCATTCTTTTAAATCTTTATTTTCACCTGTTTCATAGTAGTTTATTAGTTTTGTAAAGTATTCACCTATTTTTTCTACTGGAACTGCTATTATTCCTTGACCGTTTTTTATCATTTCTTTATTTGCTACTAAGTTTGCTACCCTTTTATTTCCATCTAAGAACATTTGACTTCTTTGAATCCAGCAGAATATTTCTATACATTTTTCTAAATTGTTTGTGTTTTCTAGTATTTGTTTTAATTCTGAATCATAATCACATTCTTGTGGTAATTTTGGTCTCCAATATGTTCCTGTTATTCCTACATCTTTATCTCTGAATTCGCCTAATGGATGCACATTTTGTCCTTTACATATTTCAAAGTGTATTTTTTTTATATAATCTACTGTTAGTTCCTCATCTATTGTATTTAATATATATTCCCATGCGTCTTTTAGACCTTTTAATTTTAGCATATCATCTATTGATATATTTCCTGTGTTTACATTATTCATAAATGAATATGTATCTGCAAATGTTACTGCTATTCCTTCAAGGTTTGCACTTTTATATATATTGTCTACTAATTTTCTTTTTGCAAAGAATATATTATCTTCTTTTGTCATATTATATTTATTTTCCACTTTTTTCACCTTCTATTTTTTATCATTATAAAAATCCGCTTCTAAGTAAGTAATATATTTTATTTTGTTAATTCTATTATATTGTCCATTATTTCGTCTGTTATTTTATCAAGTGCTTCTTTGTCGTTTTTATCGTAGCCACTAAAGTCTAGTGGTTTGCCGTAGCGTATTGTTACTTTGTCGAATTTTCCTGTTCCACCTGATATTCCACATGGCATTACTTTTGCTCCTGAACGCATTGCAAAAAATGCGGCTCCATCTTTTGCTTTTTCGCCTTTTTCTAGTCCGTTTCTTGTTCCTTCTGGGAATAGTGCTACACATTCTCCATTTTTTAATGCTTTTAGTGCTGTTTTTATTGCTGTTATGTCTTTTGAGTCTCTATTTACATATATTCCGTCAAACACTACTCCTAAAAATGCAAAAAATGGATTCTTTTTTAGTTCTATTTTTGCCATAAAACGCACATGTCTTTTTGCTGTTACTACTATTAGTGGTGGGTCTAAATATGTTCTGTGATTTCCACAGTATATTAGTGGCTCATCTAATGGTATGTTTTCTTGACCTTCTATTTTTACTCTATGTACTATTTTACAATATGCATATATTGCTCCTCTTACAATTTTTCTTGCTATTTCTTTTAAAAATTTTTTCATTGCTTTTCTCCTATTATTTTAGATATTTTATAATTTCTTTATAGAATTCTGGTCTATTCATTATATTTTTACTTTCTAATATTTCATTAAATTCTTTTAAATTGCATAATTTTACTTGTTCAACTTCACTTTCTTGTATTTTTATGCTTGAAATATCTATTCTTTGTTTTTCTATTATATAGCAATCATAAATTTGCTTATCCATATAATTTTCTTCTACTTTTACATTTTCTTTATATGTAATTGCATATTTTAATTCTTCTTCTTTTACATCTATTCCTATTTCTTCTGATGTTTCTCTTATTGCTGCTTCTATAGAGGTCTGGCCACTAGATACATGGCCAGCTGCTGATACATCCCATTTAAGTGGATTTTTAACTCTATTTTTTGACCTTTGTTGCATTAATATATTTCCTTTTTTGTCAATTACTGCAATAACTACTATTTTGTGCCATAGTCCTTGCTCATGTATTTGCTTTCTTGTTAGAATTTCTCCTGTTTTGTTTCCGTTTTCATCTAACACATCTATTAATTCTTCCATTAAAAACCTCCGATTATATTTTATTAAATTTACCCACCTATTGTTTAAGCCATTTCTTCGAAGTGCGGGCGATTGGTAATCGCCCCTACATTTTTATTTTGTTTTCTTTTATTATATTTAATATCTTATCTTTTACTTCTTCTATACTAAGTCCTGTGGTATCTAAATATATTGCATCTTCTGCTATTTTTAATGCTCCTACTTCTTTTTCTTTGTCATTTTTGTCTCTTGCTTGTATATTTTTAAGCACTTCTTCATATGTCATTTGTATTCCTTTTTCTTGCATTTCTTTATATCTTCTTTGTGCTCTTTCCTTCTCGTCTGCATCCATATATATTTTTACATTAGCTTCTGGGAATACTACTGTTGTTATATCTCTTCCTTCCATTATTACGTCTTTTCCTTGTGCTAGTTTTCTTTGTACTTCTACCATTTTATAACGTACTTCTTTTATTGAAGATACTGGCGAGACTATTTGTGATACTTCTTTGCTTCTTATTTCTTTACTTACATCTTCTCCATTTAAGAATACTTTTTGCTCTCCATTTTGGTTTTGCATGTCTATTTCTATATTTGGTAATGATGCTATTATTTTTTCTTTTTCTTCTATTTTTATATTGTTTCTTATTGCATATAGTGCTACACATCTATATGTTGCTCCTGTATCTATATTTACTAATCCTAATTCTTTTGATATTAGGCTGGTTATTGTTCCTTTTCCAGTTCCTGCTGGTCCATCTATTGCTACTATGAATGACATTTTATTTCTCCTTTATTTCTATTGATTTTGCTATTACTGTTATTTTTTGTACGGTCATTGTTGTTAGTTTTTCTATTTCTTTTGTGCATTTTGTTTTGAATTCTTTTAGCTCTTTTATTACGTTCAAGCCATAGTATACTGATACTTCCATATATATGTGTGGACCTTCTCCGAAGGTTTTCTACTCTTGTTCTTATTATTTTTGCAATTCCTTCTTCTTTTCTGGCTAAGTATTCCACAATTTGCCTAAATACTGTGTCTGATATTGTAAAGTTTCCTAAGTAGCTGAATGTTGGCCTTATTATTGATTTTTCTGATATGTATGGTTTGTTATCTCCTCTTGATTTGAATATTTGTAAAGGGTCTAGTATATAACCTGAAAAGTCTTTCTTTATTTCAAAGGTTGGTACTGGTATTACGTGCTTGCCTTGTGTTACCCTTATGTTTTTGGCCGTTTTCATTTCTTCTTCTGTTGCTACTTCGTTTATATATATTGTTTTTTCTATTGGTGGAAGCTCTAAGTTTTTTGCAATTTTTTCTACCATTCCATCTGATGTTCCTAATATTAAAATAGATTCTGGTTTATATTTTTTTAAGGCTTTTATCATTTCTTTTTTTTCTTTTTCGTCTATAAATATTGCATGTTTTACTGTTTCTATTTTTGTTGGTGCCTTTTTTGCTGATTCTCCTGCTACTACTTCATTTTCATTTACTAGAAGTCCATCATCTATTATATATGATATGTTATTTTCACCTGCTACCATTTGTGCTCTATAACTTTTTCCTGTTCCAGATGGTCCTACAAATGCGTATACTCTCATTCTCTACTCCTTTCAAAGCTCATATAATTTTATACTCTTGACTATTATTAAAGTAATTTCTTCTAAGTTCGGATGATTACTAATCGCTTCTGCAATTATATTTTAGAAATTCCTTCGAAGTGTGGGGCACCGAAGTTGGCGCCCATCTACATTTATAATTAATTCTTTTCTACTAGCATAACTTTATATTTCATATTATGATATTTTTGTTCATATGAATTTGTTTGTAGTATTTCTATATTTTCTAATTCTTTACTAACCTCTTCTACAAATTCATTATTTGTATATATTATCCATATTCTTCCTTGATAATTTTTTAATTTTTCTAAATTGCTTTCTGTACTGAAGTTATTTCCGTATGCTTCATAGGCTTCTGTTCCGCTCCAATTTTCTTTATTCCAGAAATATGATTTATTATTTTGAAAATTAACGTCTACTACAAAACTGCTTGTATCATTTCCATGTAATATAATATCATTTTCTTGTATATTTTCACTTATATATTTTATACCTTTATTATTATTTTCATCATAGTTTACTTTTGATAGTTCTACTTGTGCAAATATAGATAATACTAATGATATTACAAGTATTAATGTTGTTATATATTTATTTCCTTTTTTAGCCATTGTGTAGCTTATAAAGAATATAAATAGACCTGTAACGCATAACATATACCTAGCATATACTATAGTTTTTTTCATTAATACTGATGCTATTATTACTGCTATTACTAATAATGACCATACTAGTATTGAATATAGTTCTGGTTTTTCTTTTTTTCTATTTTTTATTTGAGCATATATCATATATACGCATATTAATATTCCAAATACTCCTGCTACTATGCTGTTTAGATATATTTCATCTCCTAAATTTCCTGTAAATTGGAAGTTGAAAAATTCTATTACTGATTTAGGAAAACTAAATACTATCCAAAAACCTGATGATACATGTTTTATTTGCGCTAACAAAGCAATTACCCATGGTAAATATAGAATGATTTGTGTTACTGCTGATATTAAAAATGCTTTTAAATTGTATGTGATTTTCTTTTCTTTTAAAGATTCTTTTATAAAATATATAAATAATATTATATTTATTATTCCTGCTGTGACTAGTGCATAATAGTGTGTATATGCAGATAATAAGCTAAATATTGCAAATAGTATCCAATTCTTTATGTTTTTTTCATTTTTATTTTTGTATATTCTATATGCATATATTGCCATTAATGTAACTAATAACATTGCTAATGTATACATTCTTACTTCACCAGCATATACAATATTTACTGGCAAGAAAAATGCTAAAAATGAAAATATTATTCCTACATCTTTTCCACAATCTTTTCTCATATGTGTAAAACCTAATATTCCTACTAGTGATGCACATATCCATGAAAATATTCTGTATGCAATAATGTTATTTCCAAAAATAAAATTTATTATATGTAATATGAAATAATATAATATTGGATGAACATCTTTAGAGCCTATTTGCCATATTTCTAAAAAATTATGATTCGCTAGCCCTACTGAATAGCTTTCATCAAACCATAAATTTGTATGAAATATTGATAGCATTATAAATATCATTCCTATTATTATTATCATTATATGTAATATGTCTTTTTTATCTAATTTCACTTTCTCACCTTTTCACTTATTTTTACGTTTATAATTATATCATTATAGGATTTAAATGTCTAGAAAACAAGAATAAAATTTTCTAAGTGGCAAAGCCACATAAGAAAATCTAATTCTTCCATAACTATCTTCTAAGAAAACTCACCGCTATCGCGGATGACTTTCCTAAGAATATAGAAAAAATGAAGTAAATTAAAAAAAGCGATGACATCGCTTTTTTTAATTTACTTCATTTATTTTTATATCTCTAACATGCTCGATTTTTTCCCACTTTGTTTCACGTTTGAATAAACATTTGAAGTTTATTAGTAACCATGAACCTAGGAATAATGGGTAGAATAGTAAACCTTTTATCATTGGCTTTATTGGTCTTTTATCCATTGCCATTATTAATATTGCTGTTAGTATTGGGAATAAGAATGTTGGTATTAAATACCTTAATACGTTAATTACTAATTCCATTGTTGTCATTCCTTGTGCTGCATATATTACAAAGTTTATTAATAATAAGAATATTGTTATTACAAACATTGGTATACTTCCTAGCATATATAATAGTCCATCAAAATTCATTAATGTTTTCTTTTCTTTTACTGCTGTTGCTAGTAAACCTGTATACTCTTTTAAACATTGTATATGCCCTACTGTCCATCTTGACCTTTGTGACCATGATTGTTTGAAGCCTGTTGGTTGTTCATCATATACTATTGCATCTGTTGCCCAACCTAATCTTCTTCCTTCTATTATATTTTTTAATGAAAATTCTATGTCTTCTGTTAGAGTTTTTGTATCCCAGCCTGTTGGTTTTATTACATCAAATCTAACCATGAAACCTGTACCATTTAAAAGCGGAGATAACCCTACATTATATCTTGCATAATGATAAAATCTATTCATTGTCCAATAGAATATTGCATAACCTGCTGTTATCCAGTTATCTGTTGGATTTTTTATGTCACGGTAACCTTGTACAACATTTTCTCCTTGGCACAATTTTTTATTCATTGCTTTTAAGAAGTTTTCATCTGCAATGTTATCTGCATCAAATACGCATAGTGCATCATATGGTGCGTCTTCTTCAATTTTCTGTGCTAAAAACCATTGAAGTGCAAAGCCTTTTGTTTTTTTAGTTTCATCAAATCTTTCATACACAATTGCTCCAGCATTTCTTGCTACTTCTGCAGTGTTATCTGTACAGTTGTCTGCTATTACATATATATCGTATAGCTCTTTTGGGTAGTTCTGATTTTTTAAACTTTCTACTAAATTTGCTACAACTGCTGCTTCATTATGTGCTGGTATTATTGCCATAAATCTATTTTGCTTGTCTTCTAGTATTGGTTTATCTTTTAATTTTATTAATGAACATACACTTACTACTAGTTGATATAGCCAGTATATTGTTACTATCCATACTAATGCAATTTGTATTATATATAAATATTCCATTTCTTTTTTCTCCTTATTTATAGTATCTAGTTTATTATGATACTGTAAATATTATACTATTTTTGGTGTATTTTTGCAACATATTAAGGAATTTTTAAGGTTTTAACTGTAATTATATATGTAGGGGCGATTATTTCTTAGCTCTTCGAGCGAATAGCGAGTTAGAGATAAGTTATGCGTTAGCTCAATTGCCCGCTCTTAGAAGAACTCTCTTAAAAATTTTTATTATATTTCTAAAATTTCTTTATATTTTATTATATTTATAGCCATTTCTCTGTAGCACGGGCGATTGCTAATCGCCCCTACATTTCTTTTTCAATGACCATATCAATGCTAAGTTATTCTTGTTCTTCTTTATTTCCTGCTTCTAGGTCTTTCATACTTAGATTTATTCTGCCTTGGTGGTCTATTTCTATTACTTTTACTGTTATTTCGTCTCCTTCTGCTAGTACGTCTTCTACTTTTTCTACTCTTTTACTTGATATTTTTGATATGTGTAATAATCCTTCTTTTCCTGCTCCTAAATCTACGAATGCTCCGAAGTTTGTTATTCTTGACACTTTTCCGTCATATATTCCATCTACTTCTATTTCTCTTGTGATATCTTCTATCATTTTTAGTGCTATGTTTGCATCTTGTCCTTCTGTACTGTAAATGCATACACTTCCGTCTTCTTCTATGTCTATTTTTACACCGTTTGCTTCTTCTATTATTTTGTTTATCATTTTTCCGCCAGGTCCTATTACGTCTTTTATTTTGTCTACTGATATTTTAGTTGTTACTATTTTTGGTGCATATTTTGATAGTTCTTTTCTTGGCTCTGGTATTACTGGTAGCATAATTTTATCTAATATATAGTCTCTTGCTACTTTTGTTCTGTTAAAAGCTTCTTCTATTATTTCATATGTTAAACCATCACATTTTATATCTACTTGTATTGCTGTTATTCCTTCTTTTGTTCCACCTACTTTGAAGTCCATATCTCCGAAGAAATCTTCTATTCCTTGTATGTCTGTTAACATTACATATTCATCTGGATTTTCTTTGTTTGTTACTAAACCTGTTGATATACCTGCTACTGGTCTTTTTATAGGAACACCTGCTGCCATTAATGCAAGTGTACTTCCACATATACTTGCTTGTGATGTTGAACCATTTGATGATAATATTTCTGATACTACTCTTATTGCATATGGGAATTCTTCTTCTGATGGTATTACTGGAACTAATGCTTTTTCAGCAAGCGCACCATGTCCTATTTCTCTTCTTCCTGGTCCACGAGATGGTCTTGCTTCTCCTACTGAATATGAAGGGAAATTGTATTGATGCATATATCTTTTACCTGTTTCTTCGTCTATACCATCTAACATTTGCTCTTCACTTTTCATTCCAAGTGTTACTATTGTCATTGCTTGTGTTTGACCTCTTGTAAATATTGCACTTCCGTGTACGCGTGGTAGTATGTCTACTTCGCAAGAAAGTGGTCTTAATTCATCTATTTTTCTACCGTCTGGACGTTTGTGCTCAACAAATATCATTTCTCTTACACATTCTTTTTCTAAATCGTGAACTGTGTCTGCTATGTCTTGTTTTCTTTCTTCGGCTACTTCTTCTCCATATTTTTCTATTACATAGTTTGTGATGTCTTCTGTTATTTTTGTCATATTGTCATCACGTGTTTCTTTATCTGGAGCTTGTACATCTTGGTACATTCTTTCTTTAAATGCTTCTCTTAGTTCGTTATAAAATTCTTTTTCTACCCCAAAATGTTTATATTCAAATTTTGGTTTTCCTATTTCTTCTTGTATTTTTCTTATGAATGCGCATATTTTTTTAATTTCTACATGTGCTTCTTTTATTGCTCTTAACATTTCGTCATTTGGAAGTTCGTCTGCTCCTGCTTCTATCATTGTTATTTTTTCTTCTGTTCCTGCTAATGTTAATGTTAATCTTGATTTTGCTCTTTGTTCTACTGTTGGGTTTATTATAACTTGTCCATCTATGTATCCAACTGCTACTGCTGCTGTTGGGCCACCAAATGGTATGTCTGATATTGCTAAGGCACAAGCTGAACCTATCATTGCACATATTTCTGGTGAGTTATCTTGTTCTACTGATAATACTGTTGCTACTACACATACGTCATTTCTAAAATCTTTTGGAAATAGTGGACGTAGTGGTCTATCTATTGCTCTTGATGTTAATATTGCTTTGTCTGTTGGTTTTCCTTCTCTTTTTGTGAAACTTCCTGGTATTTTACCTACTGCATATAATTTTTCTTCGTAATCTACTGATAGTGGGAAGAAATCTATTCCTTCTCTTGGTTCTGGTGATGCTGTAACGTTTACCATTACTACTGTATCTCCATATCTTACCATTACACTTCCATTTGCAAGTTCTGCTATTTTTCCATTTTCAATTATTAGCTTTCTTCCTGCTAATTCTGTTTCAAATTGTTTAAACATATTTTTTACCTCTTTTCTTATTTTTTACTCGAATTAGAGTAACCTCTACAATGTATTGCTTCGCTCCGCTACGCAGTGAATAATGAATAGTTAATAGTGAATAATGAATAATAAATGTTGGATTTCTGGGTAATTTCTTTGAAGAACGGATGGCTAAGCTAACGCATAACTTATCTCTAACTCGCTATTCGCTCGAAGAGCTAAGAAATAGCCACCCCTACAACGTTATTTTGCATATTTTTACTTTCAATACATTGTACAAGCTACTTTCTAATTCTGAGCATTGTCTTTTTTTACACACCTTTTCTATTTCTATATTTAGGTGGGCAGAGACGAGACCTGCCCCTACATTTTAAAAAGCATTTTAGCTTCTTTTTAATTATTATATTTTTTAAAATGGACGTTTTACATTTAGCAAAACGTCCATTTTTAAAGATTTCTTACTAAATGTTGATTTTATTTTCTTAATCCTAATTTAGCAACGATTTCTCTATATCTTTCAACATCTTTTTCACTTAAATATTTAAGTAAGCTACGTCTTGCACCTACCATTTTTAAAAGACCTCTTCTTGAGTGGTTGTCTTTTTTGTGTACTTTTAAGTGTTCTGTTAATTCATTAATTCTTTGTGTTAAAAGAGCTATTTGAACTTCTGGAGAACCAGTATCTTTTTCGTCTCTTTTATAAGTATTAATGATTTCTTGTTTCTTTTCTCTTGTCATTTAAATGCACCTCCTATATTTCTTATATTTGCCTTAAACTGGGTTTTAGTAGGTGTGTTTTCCTAAAACTAAGTATAAGGTAATTAACCTTTTTTATAATAGCATAATTTGGTAAAAAAAGCAATAGTTTGTGGGAAATTTTAGAAACTCTTAAAAAAGTCAAAGTGAGCAAGATTATCTTGCTCACTTCATTAATATTTAGTTGTAATGTTGATTAGAAGATATTACCCATATAGTCATCAACTCCATTTTCCATAAGAGCTATATTAAGATCCCAACCATCTTCAACAATCTTGTTGTATTTGGCAAGAACTTCATCAGCACTCATAGTTGTATCTTCTTTAATACTTGCCTTAGCGTATCCTTCTGCCTGACCAAAAGTAAAGAAACCTCCAAACATAGGGCTAAATGCTGTCCAACAACCTTCTCTTTCCAAATTTGGAAAATAGTAAAGAAGAGGAGAAAGTTCACGCTCTGTAGACATTTTCAGATATACTAAGTTATTGGTAGCTTCATCATATTTGCCATAAATGTATCTTTCAGTATCATAGTGAGATGAATACTGTTCCTCCATATAACCCTTAATCTGTCCAGACTCCTCAAGTACAAAGTACCCTTTAAAGTCCGCTGGTAATTGGCTGTACCGTCCATTTTGTTGAAATTTGCCTTCAATACTGAATAATCTCATAATGTTTTCCTCCTAACAATTGTTTTTTGAGAATTTACCTATTTGCTATTCTTATTGTAGTTCGCATAGCTACGAATAATAATTATATTATTATATCATTATTTTATATTTTTTCAATAGTTTTGCAAAAATTTATTTTTCTTAACTTACTTTATATTTTTGATACTTAGCACACAAGTTAATTGTTCCTCTATTTTGTATTTTATTAATTGGTATAATATAAATATCTAAATTATTTGTTAAAATAAAAATTTCATCTATATTAGTATCTATTACTGTTTTATATGTTATTCCTTTAGTTCCTCCACAGCTTTTTAAAGAAACTTGGTAAATGTTATATTTTGTTTTACATGACGTTGATTTTACTTGTATTTTTTTCAACACATTATCTTTATCTACTATTAAATCATAATCTTGTGTATCATTTAATGGTATAGAAACTGTATATCCATTTGAAGTATAATATGCTATTGCTATTCCTAAACCTGTATTTCCTTTTTCTTTATTAGAATTAAATTGCACTTTATTCTCCTTTTTTCAAAAACTTTTGTTCGTATAATATATAAAAATAAAATACAAGTTTCCTTGTATTTTGGTGGGCAGGGATGGATTCGAACCATCGTACTCGTATGAGAACAGATTTCTTACTACTATAGTTTTCACTACCATTTATAATGTTTGTAGTCTGGACTTTCTCTTTATCTTCCTAAAAAGATACCAGGTATAAAGTCTCTACACTCGGAAATAAGTTTTCCTAGCTCGGGATTGTCATCAGCCTAACTGTTAAGAGTTCCCCGAATTAGCCTGGTGTTCATCTTATCATTACTGACAAGAGCTGCAAGTTTAGGTTTGGATTAAACCAAAGACCACAGTCTGCCGCCTTTAGCCACTCGGCCACCTACCCAAATATATTTAATAAAAAAATGGTGCTCCCTCAAGGATTCGAACCTTGGACCCACCGGTTATGAGCCGGTTGCTCTGACCAACTGAGCTAAGGGAGCATTTGCTTAACGCGAGTTTAATTATACAAAAAATTATATATATTGTCAATAGTATTTTATAATTTTTTTCTAAAATTTTATTTTTTATTTTTTGGGCACGTTTAAACGTGCCCAAAAATATTATTTATTCTTTCCTTCTGGTAATGCTGGTACATCAAGAACTATTCTAATTCTAAATGCATATCTTAATACTCTACCTATTTTACTTTCTTTTATTTTTTGCCATAATGATGGTTTTACTTCAAATGTAGTTTCTTGTACATACGCATTTTGTATTACTTCTTCCTCTACTTGTTCTTTAGCCATTTCTTCAACTGGTGTAGGTATTAGTTTTAATGCATCTGCTATTTCTATTCCAATATAACTTAATGCTTTAGATCTATCTTCTATTCTTTCCATATCTATTTCTATATGTAAGTTAGATTCTAAGTTTACTATTCTAGCATTAATTAGTTTTATTGCATCTTGACAGTTTTGTGATTCTTTATTTTTTGCTTTGCTTACCACTGTTAATGCTTCTATTATATCTTCTGTATAATAATTAGATGCTTCTTTTAATGTTTGTTTCCATCCTTCTTCTTTTTCTGATATTACTTCTAATGTATCTTTTAGTTTTCCTGCCAAAGAAATATTTGCTTCTCTTTGGCGAATTAACTCTTCAATTCTTTTTGTATTTTCTTCAAATTGATTTGTTGCAAATTCTACTAAAGAATAAGCTGCTTTATATACACTTGCTGGAAAGTTTTTCTTTTTTGGATATTCAGTTAAATATGTTTTTACTGATTCTATTAAATCTTTAAAGTAAGCATCGTCATCTAATTGTACTATTTGTTTTTTACTTTTTGGATTGATTAATTTTTGAATTCTATCTATATTTGATAAAATTTTTTCTTCTGTGATTACCATTCTCACATTTACTATGCCAGATTTAGACATTGTAAACCCTCCCTTTTTTCCTATGTTTTATATTTAAATTGCAATTTTCTACAAGAAATTACAATAGGATTCATAATATTATTTTTTTTGACTTCATATTCATTTTAATATATATTTTTTTGCTTGTCAATACTCAAATGCCTATTTCCGTAAAATTTAACAGAATTGTAATATTTCTATTTTTATTGCGTATTTTTTGTAATATCTTTGTAATAATTAAATGATAGAACTTAAAAATTGGAGTTCTAATATCGGAAGCTGGAAGTTGGAGGTTGGAAGTTGGAAGTTGGAAATTCAGGTTTGAAGACATGTATTTTATATAGGAGTAAATTTATAATTTTACTTACTGTTTGAACTGCTTGCTTCTATGCTAATTAAAATAAAAGAGGTTTCGTCTCTTGGATGATCTATTGTACCCCCCCTACAATTCTAACTTAAAATAGAGTACTTTTCTAGAATATAAAAAATAAAAGTTAGAGTTAATTGCTAAAACTCTAACTTTTATTTTTTTACATATTAAATTCTAACTTTCAAAGTTTTTTTAAACTTCTAACCTCTAGTTGTCTTTTTTTATTTCTTCAAATCTTTTAATTTTCATAGTTGTTGTTTTTACAAATTCGTCTTTCTTTATTTCTAGTTTCTTTATTGCTTTATATGATGTTAATTTTCTATTTACACCTTTTATTTGTTCCCATATGATGTCGTGTATTTGCTCATCTGTTAGATTTTTTCCATGTTTTGCTTCTATTTCTTCTATGTTTGGTATTACTTTTACTGTTATTATTAGTTCTTTTTCACCTTCTACTTCTTTTCCATATACCATACATTCTTTTATTTCTTTAACTTCACCTAGCATTAATTCTATTTCTTCTGGGTATATGTTTTTCCCATTTTGTGTTACTATAACATTTTTTGTTCTTCCTGTTATATATAAGAAACCATCTTCATCTAAGTAACCTACATCTCCTGAATGAAACCATCTATTTCCTTCTTCATCTACTTTTATTACTTCATTTGTTGCTTCTTCATTCTCATAATATCCTAGCATTAATGTTTTACTTTTTATTAATACTTCTCCTTCACCTTTTTCATTTGGATTATCTATTTTTAATTCTGCACAATTTACGGCTTTTCCTGCTGAACCTACTTTTGGTTCAAATTCAGGTGTTAATGCTGCAATAGGTGCTGTTTCTGTTAGTCCATATCCTTGTAAGAAGCTTATCCCTAAATCTTGAACCCATCTTCCTACTTTGGCATCTATTGGAGCTGCTGCTGATACTATTATTCTTATATTTCCACCTAAGTTTTCATATATTTCACTAAATACTTTTCTTTTAATGTCTACTCCTACACTTTTTAGAGCGTTTGTTACATGTATCATTGAATTTACTAAGCCTGCTTTTCCACTTTTTTCTATTGTTTTATTTATTTTCTTATATAAGTTTTCTATTAATAAAGGTACTGCTATCATTGCTGTTGGTTTTGTTTCTTGTAAATCTGGTACAATATGTTTTAATCCTTGACATATTGCAACAGATGCTCCATTAGCAAATGGAAGTAAGAAACCTATTGAAGATTCATATGTATGGTGAAGTGGTAATACTGAAAATAGTCTGTCTGATGGATATAATTTTACATATGTACTAACTGCATTTATATTTTCTGCTAAATTTCTATTACATATCATTACTCCTTTTGAGTTTGATGTTGTTCCTGATGTAAATATAAGTACTTTAAATTCATCTGGATCTATTTCTATTTTTTCAAAAGAATTATCTCCTTTTTCTATCATTTCTTTTCCTTGTTTTATAACAGTTTCTATTCCTATTTCTCTTCCTTCTAATTCATTATCAGAATTCATTTGAATAAAGTATTTTACTGTTGGTAGTTTATCTTGTACTTTTTTTATAATATCTTTTTTCTTAGCTGAATATATAACTGCTGTTGCTCTTGACCTATTTATTACATTTTCTATTTCATTTGCTGGTAATTCTTTATCTACTGGAACTGCTATTCCTACTCCACAAAGCATTGCCATATATGATACATACCAATAATATGTGTTTTCACCTATTATTACTATTCTTTCATCTTTTAAACTATATTTATTTGTTAATGCTGTTCCTAATGCCATTACATCATCTGTAAATTGTTTGTAAGTTATTTTTTTAAACTCTTCTTTAGAGTTAAATTTTTCTAACAAGCATATATTTTCGGCATATTTTTCTCTACACATATAAAATACTTCTTTTATTGTTTCATAATTTGTTTTTTCATAGATTTTGTTTTTACCTTTTTGTATTCCTTCTTGTTTATTTTTTATTTCTTCATAATCTACATTTACTTCTTCTAAGTTTTCTACATTTTTCATTTTTATTTTTTTAAATTTAAAATTTGGTATTTTAAAATCTTTTAATATTCTCATTTTAGTTAATCTCCTTTTTTAATTTTTTTATAAATGATTTATCTATTTCATTAAATAATTCTGGAACTTCGATATTTTTTTCTCTTCTTAATTTATATATCAAGCTTGAACATACGAAACCAAATATTCCTGAAGCTATTACATTTGGGTCTGCTTCTATTATTTCTTTATTTTGCATTCCTTCTTCTACAATTTCTTGTATCATTTGAATATATTCAAATACGTAATCTCTACACATTTTACTTCTATCGCCTGTTCCCCATATTTCGCTTAATATAATGGTCATAAAACTTTCGTATTTTACTAAAACTTTTAGTTCTATTAAAACTACTGCTCTTATTTTATCTATACTATTATTTAGCTTTGTAGTTTTTATTGCGATACTATTTTTTAAAAGTTTTACTCCTTCTTCTACTAAAAACTTAAATATTTCTTCTTTGCTTGAAAAGTGATAATATAATGTACCTTTAGCCACTCCAACTGTTGCAGTTATTTCTTCTATACTTGTAGCATCATAGCCTTTTTCAGCAAATAATTTCATTGACGTTTCAAATATCTTTCTTTTGGTTTTATTCACTTTAATTACCTCATTTTATAATATTCTTGTTAATTATATAATCTTATTTGAATATTTGCAAGTGTTTTTTAGTATTTGACTGTGTGGTCAAAAAAGAAAAGGAAAGATTTGGGACATGTCTAAAACTTTCCTTTTTCTTTCCTTTTTATCTCCTTGCTTTTCCGTCTAACGAATCTAAATTATCTAATGCTTTTCCTGTTCCTAGTGCTACACATGATACTGTGTCTTCTGCAATCATTACATGTATTCCTGTTTTTTCTTCTAATAATTTATCTAGTCCATCTACTAAGCATCCTCCACCTGTCATATATATTCCTTTATCGCTTATGTCTGCTGCAAGTTCTGGTGGTGTTTTTTCTAATACTGAATGTACGGCATCTACTATCATCATTGCTGGCTCTAACATTGCTTCTAACATTTCACTTGAATGAATTGTTATTGTTTTTGGAAGTCCTGTTATTAAGTCTCTTCCTCTTATATCCATTTCTGCATCTTGTATTTTTGGATATACACAACCTACATTTATTTTTAAGTCCTCTGCTGTTCTTTCTCCTATCATTACATTGTGTTTTTTCTTTATATATTTTACTATATATTCATCAAATTTATCTCCCGCTACTTTTAAAGAGGTGCTTACTACACTACCACCTAAAGAAATAACTGCTATATCTGTTGTTCCTCCACCAATATCTACTACCATATTTCCACATGGCTTTGATATATCAATTCCTGCACCTATAGCTGCTGCAATTGGCTCTTCTATTAAATATACTCTTCTTGCACCTGCTTGAGAGGCGGCATCTATTACTGCTTTCTTTTCAACTTCTGTTACTTGTGATGGTATACAAATCATAATTCTTGGTGAAAATATTGTTTTTCCTGCTACTTTATTTATAAAATACTTAAGCATTTTTTCTGTTACAGTATAGTTTGAAATAACACCTTCTCTTAATGGTCTTGTTGCTACTATATTTCCTGGTGTTCTTCCAAGCATTCTTCTTGCTTCTTTTCCCACTGCAAGTACATTCCCTGTGTTATTATCTACAGCAACTACTGAAGGCTCACGAAGTACTATTCCTTTACCTTTTACATATGCAATAACTGTTGCTGTTCCTAAATCAATTCCAATATCTTGTCCAAAATTAAACATCTTCAAATTCTCCTTTAAAAAGTATTGTATGTAATTATTTCTTTTTTATTACAATTCTATTGCAATTATATTACATAGATAAAAAAATATCAATGCTTTTTTGTAAAAAGATTGATATTTTTATTATTAATATAAAAATTACCTAAGGGCGAAATTCGGTATTCCTAAAGAGGTATTCCTTACCGATTTAGCCCCTACAGTAATTCTAAATTATTTAGTAGCTGTGAATTGCAACATTTATTTATTTCAGTAATTCTAATGCTTTTTGAAGTTGTGTGTCATTTTCTTCTGTTATTGTATATGAACTTTCTCCTTCTGGCACGTCTACTTCATAGTCTGGTTTTATACCTATTTTGTGTATTGTGTTGTGTTTTGGTGTATAGTATTCATTTGTTGTTAGTTTTATTCCACTTCCATCTGTTAGTGTAAATATGCTTTGAATTATGCCTTTTCCATATGTTGTTTTTCCTACAACATGTACTGTATTTTCATTATTTTCTTTTATTGCTGCTGTTAATATTTCTGATGCACTTGCTGTATTTTCATTTACAAGTATTACTACTGGAATATCTATTTCTTTACTTTTCTTTGCTTTTGTTATATCTTCCTCACTTCCTGCTTTTCCTGTTGTTATTAAAAGTGTAGAATCTTTAGTAGTAAACATATCTGCTATGTTGATAGCTTCCTCAACTATTCCTCCACCATTATTTCTTAAATCTATTATTAACCCTTTTATATTGCTTTCTTTTATAGCATTATAATTTTCTAAAAATTCTTTATAACATCCCTCATCAAATGTTGATATTTGTATATAGCCAATATTATTTTCTTTTATACTTGATTCTATATGGCTTACTTTTATTGATCTTCTTTCTACTTCTACTTCAAAAGTCTTTTCTTCTCTTAATATTTCTAATTTTACCTTTGTTCCTTCTTCTGCTTTTAATACATTTGTTGCTTCTGTTAGTTGTTCTCCTGTATATTCTTTTCCGTCTATTTTAAGTATTATATCTCCTGGTTTTAAGCCTGCTTCTTCTGCTGGTGAGCCTTTCATAGGAGATAAAACTAATAATTGATTTGTTTTTGTATTTGATGTTATATATATTCCTATTCCTACATATTTTCCTGTTGCGTCTGCCATATAATCTTGCATTTCTTCTTTTGTTATAAATTCTGAATATGGATCTCCTAAGCCTTCAAAATATCCTTTTATTGCGTATTCAAGCATTTTTTGATCATCTATTTCACCTATATAATGTTTTTCTATAAAACTTTTATAATACTCAAATTTTTGATCTACACTGGTTTTATTTGATAATATGTATTTTGTATTCGAGTCACCAATAGTATTATATAGTACAGAACTTGTTATAATAAATGTTATAACCGCTGTTAAAATTACTAACATTATAATTTTATATGCACTTGGTCTTTTTTCTGAATTCATTTTTTCCTTCTTTCTAAATTTTAAAAAATTTATTTTTAGTATTTCCCATATTTTAGTAGTAATTCGGTATTTACGCTTCTATTATTTATTTAAGCTATTTCTTCGAAGAACGGACGAGCGATGCTCGCCCCTACAATTTAATTATTCATTATTCACTATTCATTATTCATTATTCATTTTAACCATTTCTCCGAAGAGTAGGTCGCCCTTAAGTAGCGACCCCTACAATTTATTCATGTATTTAGGTCGCCGATGGTGGCGACCCCTACAATTAATTATATTTTGTTCTTTGTTTTTTATTCACTATTTTACTTTAAATATGGCTTTGGATCCACACATGAGCCGTTTATTCTTACTTCGAAGTGTAAATGTGGTCCTGTTGAATTTCCCGTTGAGCCTACTTCCATTATTAGGTCGCCTTTTTTTACTTGCTTTCCTACCTCTGTAAGTATTGTTTGCCCATGTCCATACAATGTTGATATTCCATTACCATGATTTATTATTACACAGTTTCCATACCCACCATAGTATCCTGCCATTGTAACTACTCCGTCTGTTGCTGCTATTACTGGTGCACCAAATCCTGCATTTCCTATATCTATACCTGTATGTTTTTTTATAACTCCTTGAATTGGATGTTCCCTTATTCCATAGTCTGATGTTATATATGTTCCACTTTTAGCAATTGGCCATGCCATTACTCCACCAGTGAAATCTCCTGAATATTCATATTCACCTGTTGCAATTTGTATTAGTGCTTCTATTCTTGCTTCTTCTTCTTTATATTCTTGTATTTTTAATTGTAAATCTGCTTCTTCTTGAGATAAATTTGCTAATGCTTGTTCTTTTAAAGTTTTATTATTTTGATTAATTATTGCTAATTGTTCCTTTTTTGCCTTTTTAACTTTTAAATCTGCTTTTTGCTCATCTAATTCTTTTTTAGCTTTTTCTATTTCATTTTTTTCTATTTCTATTTGTTTTAATAGCTCTGAATCACTTCTTATTATTTCTTGTATAAAATAATAATTAGATATAAATTCTATTATATTGCTTGATTTTAACAATATATCTAAGTATGTTGTTTCTCCTATTTCATACATTATTACTATTCTTCTCTTAAGTAAATCTTCATTTTCGTCATAACTTAATTGTGTTTTTTCTAATTTTTGTGTTATTTCGTCTATTTGTACTTGCAAATTTGAAAGTTCATTTTCTAAATTTTCTATATCTTTTTCTGATTCTTTTATTTTATCATCTAATTCTTGTATTTTTACTACAGTTGCTGATAATTCTTCTTGTACATATTCTAATTTTTCTTGTGCTTCGTCCTTTTTTTCTTGTATTTCGTCACGTTGTTCCCCTAATGTTGCTGCTCTTGTAACTAAAAAAGAATAAGAGCATGTAATTAAAACAATTATCATAAATATTGAAATTATCTTTTTCATTTCTCTTATTCCTCCTTTTAAATTTTAGCTTGGAGTAGCTGCTCCTGCTGCCAATGTGTATCCACCTGGTAAATAATCTAGTGGATTTAAGAAATTACTACTGAAGTAGTCTGATATTGATGATGCTTTTCTTACTTCAAAGTGTAAGTGTGCTCCTTGGCTTGCTCCTGTATTTCCTGATTGTGCTATAACCTGACCTTGTGACACATATTGTCCACTTGTTATTTTATATGCGTTTAAATGTCCATATAATGTTACATATCCACTTCCATGGAAAATCATAATATAATGTCCATATCCACCTGGGTTTTCTCTTATATATGCATAACCAGAAGCTGCTGCGTATACATTTTCGTAACGTGCTCCTATGTCTATACCTTTATGCCACCTTCCCCATCTTATTTTTACTGTTGAAGTTACTATTTTATTATTACATGGCCAAATAAAACTTCCATCAAATTTTAAACCTGAACCATTTATTTTGCCGTTTGCTTCTTCTGCTATTGCTGCCATTTGTTGTTCAACTTTTTTTATTTGTGCATTGTAATCGTCTATTTTTGCTTGTAACGCTTTTTGCTCAGTATTTAGTTTGTTTGCTTTTTCTTGTCTTGAAGCTCTTTTTGCCTTTATTGCATTTTGCTTTGATACTTTGTCATTTTTTAATGTTTCTATTTCAGATTTCTTTTCTTCTAATTCTTTTTTTGCATTTTCTATTATGTTCTTGTCATCTTCTATTGTTTGTAGTAAATCTGTATCATATTTTACTATTTGAGATACAGTATAATAATTTGAAATAAAATCTACTATACTTTTAGAATTAAATAGAATATCTAAAAATGTTGTTTCTCCTATTTCATACATTATTACTATTCTTTGTTTTAATAGTTCTTCGTTACTATCATATTCTTTTTGTTTTTCTTGTATTAAATTTTCTTTTTCTGTAATAGATGCTTGTACTTCATTTATTTGTGCATTTAATTTATCTATTTCTCCTTGTGCTTGATCTATTTCAGCATCTAACTGAGAAATAACTTTCATTTCAGCATCTAATTCTTGCTTTACTTCTTTTTGTTCATCTTTAACATCATTTATTTTATCTTGTATTTCTGATTTTTGATTATTTAAGTCTGATGTTGTTGCTGCTATTATACTAACCATGTATGTTTGTAACATTACTAATATTAAAACTATGGATACTATTTTCTTTTTCATTTTTCTCTCCTAACTCTATCTTGTTTAAGTTCCTGACGGGGACACATCTTTCCCTTGGGTCATTTCTTCCGTGATAAGATATGTCCCGCGCCGGGTATATCTATTATTCTAGACTTCTAAGTATTTTCTCATTGATATTATACTTCCTAATGCTCCTATTCCTGTTCCTAAAACTAAGTATACTGTAATTATTAGTCCAAATATTTCTGAGAATGTTAGTAGGCTTAAGCCCATATTTGAGAATACATCTGATGATGTAATTTGTCCCATTAATGAATTATATGCTATTCCTAGTAGTAATACTGAAATAAGTGCTGCGACTACCCCTATTATTATACCTTCTACTATAAATGGCCACCTTATGAAACCATTTGTTGCTCCTACATATTTCATTATTGAAATTTCTTTTCTTCTTGCATGTACTGTAAGTTTTATTGTATTTGCTATAATGAATACTGATATAACTATTAGTAATACTAATATTACTGCTGAAACAATCCTTACACCATTTGTTACCTTTATTAAGGCTTCTATTGTCTTATCTCTAAGTTCTATATTTTTTACATTTTCAAAACCTTCTATTTGTGCTTTTACTTCTTCAGATTTTTCAAGTTTTGTCAATGTTACTACAAATGAATCTGTTATTGGATTATCGTCTCCTACATATGCATCAAGTATTCTTGCATTTTCTCCAAATCTTTCTTTAAATGTATTCATTCCTTGTTCTTTTGATATAAATTCTACTTTTGCAACATCTGGTATATCTTTGATTTTCTCTTCTAGAGTTCTAATTTGCTCATCTGAAACTTTTTGTGTCATAAATACTTGCATTCCTTGGTTTGCTTCTAATTCTTTCATCATGTGGTTAACGTTTTCGCCAATTAAGAAGAACAAACCAAATATAAGCATTGTTGCACACATTATCATTAATGATGCACCAGTAGATTTTTTATTTTTCATTACATTGTGAAAACCTTCACTTAATAAATATCCTATTACATTATATCTCACTATCATAACCACCTTTTTTATCATCTCTTATGATGTTTCCATCACTTATTTCTATAACTCTCTTTTTCATTCTATCTACTATATCTTTTGCGTGTGTTGCTATTACTACTGTTGTTCCTCTCATATTGATATCATTTAAAAGTGTCATGATATCCCAAGCTGTTTCTGGATCTAAGTTTCCTGTTGGCTCATCTGCTATAAGCATTGATGGATTGTTTACTAATGCTCTTGCTAAAGCTACCCTTTGTTGTTCTCCTCCAGATAGTTCATTTGGATACATTTTTGCTTTTCCACTTAAACCAACTAATGCTAAAACCATTGGGACTTGTCTTCTTATATGTCTTGGTGTAGCTTTTACTATGTACATTGCAAATGCTACGTTTTCGTATACTGTTTTATCTGGTAAAAGTCTGAAATCTTGGAATACTACCCCCATACTTCTACGTAAGTATGGTACTCTTTTTGGTTTTAAATATGTAGTATCTTTTCCATTTATAATAATGTTTCCTGATGAAGGATCTTCCTCTTTTAATATCATTTTTATTAATGTTGATTTTCCTGATCCAGAAGAACCAACTAAAAATGCAAATTCACCTTTTTCTATTTTAAAATTAGCATTATGAACTGCCTCTGTTCCTGTCTCGTATGTCTTGCTTACATTTTTAAATTCTATCATAATTTGCTCCTTTTTTACACAATAATTTATAATTATACATTTACACCTTAATCATAACAATAAAACAAAATATTTGCAATAGTTTTCACAATAAAAACATATACAATTTTTGGATATAATAAAATGGCTTTGCTACCCTACGTGTTAAATTGTTCCCTCCCAGTGAGTAATATATTTTATTTTTTCCATTTCACCCTCCAAGCTCATGGGTATTCCCCCGCGATCTGCGGGCTGTCGGGACTTCATTACAAAAATAAAATATATTACTCACTTTGCGCTACTCTATAACTTAAAACAGCGTATTATTCTACAATAAAATAAAGGCTTGGAAATCCATGCCTTTATAGTGTGAATTTTAAATTCTTAATTTTTTATTTGTTTTATATTTTTAAATTTCTCTTTTAACTCTATCTTGTTTATGCATATTGAAGCTACTGGAATTAGTGCTATTATGTATGGAATTATATACCTTGATTTTGCTTCCCATAGTATGTGAAATGCAAATCCCCCTATGAAAATGGTTATTAAGAATATTACATCAACTGAAAGATTTTTTCTGTTTTGTATTAATATTATTAAACTGCAAGTACACATTAGTATTAATAGTGTTTTTTGATATAACATAAGTGGCTTAGTAATATTTACTATTTGGTCATTTTCTTTGCTTACATTACTTCTTACTGCTGAGTAAGTATTTTCTGCCCACATTGATGTTATTTTCTTTGTATAAAAATCAAATGTATAATCTAAATTCTTACTAAAATATATTAATCTTTCTTTTATTCTATCTTTATATTCTATTTCTTTATTTATTGGATCTTTTAATGCTGGCTCTCCTATATCTTCGTTATACCATCCATTACCTCTCCATGATTCTTCCATTGCCATTAGGAAATAACTTATATTGGGATATTCTTTTTCTTTATCTAAATTATATTTGTTTAAGTAGTATGTTTTTACAAGTGATGATGGTATTATTGATATAATTATATACATCGCTATTATTAATACTTTTATTAAGTTTTGTTTTATATTTCTTTTTGTAATTCCATTGAATACATTTATTAATAAATATATTACTGTTGCAATTATAAATATTAAGCTATTCATTCTCATCATAAATGCTATCATTGTTAGTATTGACGCTATAATTGGATATTTAATTTTGCCAGTTTCATTATATTTCATTATAAAGTAAACTGAAAATAGGCATAATGCTATACTTGGAATATCTCCATATATGAAGGTTGAAAGCATTGTTAATGATATAAATGTAGTTATTAGGAAAAATAAAAGTACTTTATTTATTTTGTGGCTTTTAGATAATTGTGTACCTATTTTATATAAAGCTATAACTATAAATATATTTCCTATAATATTTAGAACCCTTAATATTCCTATTCCATCATAATGTATTATTTTAAAAAACAGACTAAATACAAATGATAATGATATTTGTTGGTGATATGCTTGCATATATTCACTAAGTGGAATATTTGCATATGTCATATTTGGTAGAAATTCTTCTAAATTTCCATTATAAAAAGTTTGTGCTAAATTACAAGCATGTATTTGATCCCCTACTATTGGTGGCCTTACAAAAATACACCATACTATATTAAATATAGCATAAATAGTAATTGTACTAATAAATAATATTTTTCTAATTTTTTTCTTTTTTTCTATATCTTTATATATTTTTTCATTTATAACTTTATTTATAATATATAGTGATATTGCTAATATTATCATTCCTATTATATATATAAAGTTATTAAATTCTATTGTAATATGTTCTGATAAATCAAGGTTTGCTGTAAATATTACGTTTAAAACTATTATTATACTTAAAAATATTAGTGTGCAAAAATATATAATTTTTTTCATTCTCTTCCCCTATTGTATTATTTTTTATTATCATATCATACTTTTTCATAATATAAAATGATTTTTTAAATTTTTATTTTTATACTACAAAATTTTAATGTTAATAAAATTTTAATAAATTAAGTATATATTTTTTAATTTTATTGTTATATAATGTTAATTGCAAGGAGGGAATATATATGAAATTTATAAAAAGATTATTATTAATTATTCTAGTAGTTTTAGTACTTATTTCTTCTTTTATTATTTATAATGGATATAGTATGTATAAAAGTGCAATTAAAGAGGTTAGTTTAGAGAAAAAAGTAGAAAATATTAAAAATGATGTTAATTTTGTTTCGATAAACGATGTTCCAAAATATTATTCAGATGCAATAATTGCTGTTGAAGACCATAGGTTTAAAGAGCATGGGGCTATTGATATAATTTCTATTGGAAGAGCTATTGTTTCAAATGTACAAGCTAAAGAGTTAAATGAGGGTGGCAGTACAATAACTCAGCAAGTTGCAAAAAATTTGTATTTTATTAGTGAAAAGAACTTTGTTTATAGAAAAATTGCTGAAATATTTTTATCTTTTGATTTAGAAGATAACTATTCTAAAGAGGAAATATTAGAGTTATATTTTAATACTATTTATTTTGGTGAAGGTTATTATGGAATTAAGGAAGCTTCAAAAGGATATTATGAAAAAGAGCCTAAGGATTTAAGTTTATTTGAGGCAACTCTTTTAGCTGGTGTTCCAAATGCTCCTTCTGTATATGCTCCTACAATTAACCCAGATTTAGCTAAAAGTAGACAGGGTAAAGTTATTCGTTCTATGGTTGAGTATGGGTATTTGAGTCAGGAAGAAGCCAACAAAATAGAGCAGAACTAAAAGTTCTGCTCTATTTTGTTTTACTATTCTTCCTCTTTATTGAAAGGACACTTTTTGGGTTTATTACTCCAAAATCTTCCGAATTCATCTGAAGTTATATCCATATCTGGATTTAACAGACAAACTCTTTTTCTTTCTGATATTCTTTGGTATTCATTTGGTTTAAATGATCCTCCAAATATTTTTTCTATATCACTATTTGTCATTCCGAATCTGCATTGATAGCAATTCCTAACTTTACCTGTAAATGAAATATCTACATTGAAAGAATATACATTATAATATATTGTATTGTCGTTGAAGTCTTGTTTTTTTTGAATTTTTCCTTCTCTTAATAAATCTTCCAAAATATCTTCAAATTTATTATCATTAACTTTTAATGTTCCATTATAGTCCCGTGCAAAGATATCATATAATTCTAATAATGTAATTCCTTGTTTTTTGTCAAGAATTTCTACTATAATTTTTTTCACATCATTAATACACATATTATGCCCTCCTTAACAAATTATTGTTTGCAAGTTTCATTTACCATAATTATATTAATATATATCATATTTTATGTCGTATTGCAACAGTTTTTATTACTATTATGTCAATTTTATTTTTCTAACCATTTTTTATATGCTTCTATTATTTTATTAGCTTGTTTTTCTGGGTTTCCTTCAGTTGTATCTATTACTAAGTCATAATTTGATAAGTCTTGTTTTTTTACATTATATAGTTTAAAATATCTTTCGTTTTCTAAATTATATCTTGTTATTAAATCTTGTTTTTGTTCTTCTATGGTTGCAAAGTTTTCTGTTGCTTTTCTTTTTTCATCTCCAAATGCTCTTTTTGCTGCTTCGTCTATATCTACTGTTAAGTATACTTTAAATGATTCTGGAATAGCGTACCAACCGAAGCCTTGCGTCTATAACAAATTCTTCATGTGTTTTTGCATATTCCGTAGCACTTTTTTCTATTGCATGGTCTATTTCTGGGTGTTTTTCTACATATTTATTAAAACTTGTTACATCCATATTATGCTCTTTGGCTAATTTTCTAAAGTATTCTCCATTTTTATATATTCCATAATTTAATTTTTCTGTTATTATTTTTGCTATTACAGTTTTTCCACTTGCTAGTTCTCCTGTTATTGATATAATTTTTTTCTTTTTCATAACGTACTCCTTTTTTTTCAAATATATTATTAAAGGGCGTAATTCGGTATTCCTATGTGGTATTCCTTACCGATTAAGCCCCTACATCAAACCGTAGGTTTGTATTATTCACTATTCACTTAAGCTATTCCTTCGAAGAACGGACGAGTTATGCAAAGCCCCTACAAATATTATTTGTTCTTTGCTACAATTTAATTGAATTTTATGAAGAGCGGGTCGCTTGACAACACTGCGACCTCCTACATCATTTTAATTTTATTGAAGAATAGGCAAACATTGATGTTTGCCCTACATATTATATATTATTTTCAAAATATTTTTATTTTATTCTTCTGTTTCTATTTTAACTTTATCTTCTGCTATTTCGTTTGCTGCAACTGTTACTGGTGCTTCCTCATCAACATTTGTAAGTTTTTCTTTTCCTTCTGCTATTTGTCTTGCTCTTTTTGCTGTTGCTATTACTAATCTAAATTTGCTATCAGCTTTTTCTAATAATTCTGCTGTTGTTGGTTTTACCATCATAATTATCGTTCCCCTTTCTTATTTACTCTATATTTTGTATTTGCTCGCGTATGTCTTCTAATGCTGTTTTTATTTCTATAACTAAATTTGTTATATCTAAACTTCCAGATTTAGAACCTGTTGTATTTATTTCTCTATTCATTTCTTGAATAAGAAAATCCATTTTTTTGCCTATTGGCTTTTCTTCTTTAAGCATTGCCTTAAATTGATTTATATGGCTTCTTAGTCTTGTTATTTCTTCCTCTACTGAGCTTTTATCTGCATATATAACAACTTCTTGCGCAAGCCTTGCTTCATCTACTATGTCTGTTTTTAGTATTTCTTTTATTTTCTCATTTAATTTTACTACATATTCTTCTATAAGTCCAGTAGAATATTCAGAAATTTTTTCTATTTGTGGTTCTATTTTTGATATTCTTCCTTCTAAGTCTTCTTTTATTTTATTTCCTTCTATTTCTCTCATACTTACAAAATTACATATTGCTTCATTTAAACATTCTAATAGTTCACTTTCTATCACATCTTCATCATCATTACTATCTTTTAAAGTTAATACATCTGGTAATTTTGTTATTTCTGTTACTGGTATATTTATACTTAAATTGTTTTCATTTGCAAGTTCTATAAATTTGTCCATATAATTTTTAACAAGTTCTTTATTTACTATAATATCTTTTCCTTCATTACTGTAATTTTCAAATGTTATAAATACGTCAACTTTCCCTCTTGATATATTATTAGATATAGTCTTCTTTATTTTATCTTCTAAATAGCTTAAACTTCGTGGTAATTTTATAGATATATCATTATATTTATGATTTACACTTTTTATTTCTATATTATATATTCTATCATTTTTTTCTAATTTGGCTCTTCCAAACCCTGTCATACTTTTCATATTTTAAATTTTTCCTTCCATTATTACTTTTTAGCAATTTTTCTAATATCATTTTTATATTTCTTTGCTTCCTTTTTCTGTTTCATATATATTATTATTGAATTTCCTACATAGTATATAGCAAATAATAGTGCTACCAAAGTCATACTACTAACAAATTTATTATTATAATGTAAATATATTTTTAAAGATATTAATGTTGATATTGACAAAAACATTAATTCAATTCCTCTTTTTGCCCATTTTCCACTATCTTTTTTATATGCTATTTCATATATGAATATAGTTAGCATTATTAATGCTATACTTATTACTTTTATTCCTATAAAAAATATATTTTTCTCTATAGTTTTAAATCCTATTGTTAATAGTATAAAATATATTAATATTACACTTGCATATATAATATTTACAAATATATCTTTGTATACTTTTGAAATTTCTTCTTTAAATGTGGTATTATTTTTTTTAATTTGTTCTTCTATTGTTTCAAGTTCAGTTTCTATTTGTGTTTTCTTTGGTAAATTTGTTCTTTTGCTTGCAGATTTTTTTTCTTTATCTTTGTTTACTTGTGCTACATTTTTTTGTTCGGCTTTCTCTTTTTTTTGTACTTTTTTTGTTTCTTCTTCCATTTTTTCTATTACATCTGCAAATCTCTCATTTGGTTTTACTTCTTTTTTTGTTTTTTTAGTTGTTTTCTTCTCTTTAGTTTCTTTAATTTCTTCAGACATAATTTTTTTCCTTTCTAATTATCTTCTAATTCATAAATTATATTACTTGCTACAACTATTGGCGCGGTTTCTGTTCTTAGTATTCTATTTCCTAATGTAACAATAATTGCTCCATTTTCTTTTAATTTTTGTATTTCTTTTATATCTATTCCACCCTCTGGGCCTATTAATACTCCTATTTTTCTAGCTGTAGTATTGCTTTTTAATACTTCTTTTAAAGTTCTTGTATCTTCCTCTTCGTATGCTACTATAAATAAATCATATTCTTTTATTTTAGTATATAATTCTGATATTTTTATAACATTTTCTATTTGTGGTATTATATCTCTTTTACTTTGTTTTGCTGCTACTTCGGAAATTTTTTGCCATCTTTCTACTTTCTTTATGCTATCTTTTTCATCTAATTTAACTATACATCTTTCCATACTAACTGGAATAATTTTCTTTACACCTATTTCTGTTGTTTTTTGTATAATAAGCTCCATTTTATCTGCCTTTGGAAGCCCTTGATACATATGTATATCTACACTTGTTTCTGATTTAGATGGTATTTTTTCTATAATTTTACAGCTTATTCTTTCATTACTATATTCTATTATTTCTGCCATATAGTTTTCAGATGTAGATAAGTTATTTATTTGTACTTTGTCTTCTTTTCTCATTCTTAGTACATTTACTATATGGTTTACATCTGTTCCTGTAATTTCTATTCTATTTTCTTTTATTTGTTCATCTTTCACAAAAAATTTCTGCATAATAATTCCTTCTTTTCTTTTTTGTAATTATATCATACTTTTAGGTTTATGCAAATAAAAATCAAATAAAAGGAAAGAATTGTGACGTGTACAAAAATTTCTAATTTTTGTACACGTCACAATTCTTTCCTTTTTAGCTTCTTGCTAAACCGTCTACTGATAATACTACTCCTGTAATATAACTTGCCATATCGCTTGCTAAGAATAAGAATGCATTTGCTATATCTCGTGGCTCTCCAATTCTTTTTAGTGGAATAGTCCCAATTAGTGGAGCTATCATTTCTTTTGGTAAATTTTTGACCATATCTGTATTTGTTATTCCTGGTGCTACTGCATTTACTCTTATATTAAATGGTGCAAGTTCTCTTGCTAAAGATAGTGTTAAGCCATTTACTGCGAACTTACTTGTTGGGTATCCTACTCCTGATGGTTGACCATATTTACTTACCATTGATGATGTATTTAATATTACACCTTGACCTTGTTCTTTCATATATTTAGTTGCAACTTTAGAAGTATTAAATAAAGCATTTACATTTAAGTTCATAATACTTTCGAAATCTTCTGCTTTAATATTTTCAATTGGTCCTTTTTGTGAAATACCTGCATTATTTACTAAAACATCTATATGTCCATATTTAGAATGTATTTCTTCAAATACTTTTTCTACTTCTTCATAATTATTTAAATTTGGATAATATCCCTCTACATTGATATTTTCATTTTTTAATTCTTCTACCGCTTTATTAACAGTTTCCTCACGTGAACCAAATAAAATTACAGTTGCTTTATTCTCATAAAAAGCTTTTACTGTTTCTAAACCAATCCCTCTAGTTCCTCCTGTTACTATTACTACTTTATTTTCAAAATCCATATTATAATTCCTCCTTTTTACTTTTCTTATTTATTTTATAAAAGTTATTATTATAAATCAATAGTTTTGACCAATTAGTTTAAAAAAGAAAAGATAGTAAGATTTAGAATCTTTTAAATATGTTCCAAATCTTCCTATCTTTTCTTTTTTTAATTATCTAAAACATTTGGAAATAAATCATATACATTATATCCCAGCATTTCATCAATTTCCTTTTTTAATTTTTGTGCTTCTTTTATATGATATACTGTGTTCTCATATACTCCTCTTCTTGTCATTATTTCTACTAATCTTTTTTCTAATGTCATATTAACAGTAGTACACATTAAGTCACATAGGTTTATTATTTTCTCGTAAATTGTGTATTCATGTTTTTTTATAAATTCTGTTCTAAATGGAATGTCGTCTGGAATTCCTCCTGCCGTACAATATACATCATTATTTAAATATGAATGTGTTAAACATATATTTGCATATTCATCATCATATCCTAATTCTTTTATATATTTGTATCCATTAATTACATGTGACGAAAATTCTCCTACTCCTTTTCCTATATCATGAATATATCCTAAAGCTTTTGCTTTATCTACATCTAAGTTTAATCCTTCTGCTATTTTCCCTGCTGAATTTCCAACACATATTGAGTGGTAAATCCATCTTGTTTCTTTTGCATTTATTTCCATATTTTTAAGCATTTTTAGTGCTTCTTCACTTGTTAATTGCATTTATTATTTCCTCCTAGTTTTTTAAATAAATCTTCATATATTTTATCTGAATCTAACCAATTCACCATAGTTATTTCATGCTTTCCTTTTGTTAATTCATAAGATGTATCTTCTTTAATGTTTGGCGTACTTATTTCTATAGTTTCAAACCAATTTTTATTTATTAAATATGCTATTACACTAATATCCCAAATAACTCTTCTTATTTGAATTCCATGTTTTCCATCATTATAAAATCTACTACATAAATAGTTTCCTAGTTCGCTTTTATTTTTCAAGTGATGTTCAATTTCATATATTGTTGTTTTTAGGTTTGATGCTACATTTTTACAAGGTATTATTGTTAATTTTACTTTTGACTCAAATACTTTTCTTACTGCTTGTACATCTTGTCTAAAATTAAATTCTATATTATCTTTATTTAATAAACTGTGTCCACCTAGCCAAATTACTTCTATTTTTTCTATTATGCTAGGTTCTTTTTTTATTGCCATTGCTATATTTGTTATTGCTCCAATTGCCATTATGTATGTTTTTTCGTTTTTTAAAGCTATTTCTATTATTTTGTTTACTGCATCATTAGTTTCATTATAGCCTTCTTGTATAAAATCTTCTGAGCCTTTAAATACTTTATTTTGTGTATTAAAATTAAGCCATTTACATATTTTTAGCACTTCTTGATAACTTTTTTCTTGTCCTTCTTGTATTGATAAGTCTCCATCATGTTGATATGGTGCTATTGCTATTGCCTCTATGTTAAACCTATTTTGTGAAGTTAGTAAGTAGCTAAGTGCAAATTGGTCATCTGCTTCATTATATGTATCTGTATCTAATATAACATTTATTTTTTCTATTTCATTTTTATTATATAATTGTGAAATTTTAGAATATATCCCACTCCAAGAATTTACTCTTTCTATTCCTTCTATTCTTTCATTAAATCTAGTTTCCATTTGTAGTACTTTTATTCCATTTTCATTTAAATCTTTGCATATTCTTGTACTATCTTCAACCATTATATCTATATTATTTTTAATACATTCAACTGTTTTAGCATGATTATCATAGGCATCTGTAAAAATTAATTTATCGTATCTTATATCATACTTCTCAAGCCAATTTTTTGTCATCTCTCTTGGATTTGTATATTCTCCATTTTCTCTTCCTGTAATAATGTATATTTTATTCCCATCTTCTTTTAATTTTTTTATTATTTCACTTGCTCTATTTATTGGCTTTAAATTAATTGCTATTCTTTCTATATTTTCTTTATAGAATTTCTCATCTTCTTCTTTTGACCAATCAAACATTCCTCTTCTTATATAGCTTGCATTTTCATTAATAATTCCTGTATTTCTTAGTTGTTTATCATGCTTAAGATATTCTTTTAATAGTGCATTATCAAAGCTTGATATTACATTGTCTATATCTAATCCTATAATCATTATTCTTTCTCCTTTTCGTTTGTAATTATATATTAATGTTTTCATAATTGCAACTTATTCCCTTTTTTTTATAAAAATGGTTGCTTTTTATGATATTTTATTGTATATTATATATGCAACTATTTATGTATATTCTTTTTTGATTAAAGGAGGATAATATATCATGGCAAATTTAAATTATGAAAAACTTTACAAATCTGATTTTACCGACCGGCTTTTAGAATTTGTAAAAGAGTATGAAAAAGCAAGACATATTACTTTATATGATGATGTAGTAGATTGGATTGTTGAAGAGAAAATTGATTGTATTAAATCATTTTTAAGTTCTCAGTCAATAGGATATTTTGAAGGAATGAATACTCTTCTTAATAAAAAAAGAGCTTTGTATGATGAGTTTATTTCTTTCTATGAATAACAAACAAGAATGGCGTTCATTTTATTGAACGTCATCTTTTTTTGAGACAAGAAAGTGGCTTCGCCACCCTACGTGTTAAATTATTCGCTCCCAGTGAGTAATATATTTTATTTTTTCCATTTCACCCTCCAAGCTCACGGGTATTCCCCCGCCTCAAAGGGCTGTCGGGACTTCATTACAAAAATAAAATATATTACTCACTTCGCGCTACTCTACAACCTAAAATAGCGTATTTTCCTATAATAAAATTAAGAAAGATTTGGACGCGTCCCAAATCTTTCCTTTCTATCCAAATATTCCTTTTTTCTTAACAGGTGGTTGCTCATTCATTGTTTTTGCTAATTGTTCTAGCAAATCCCTTTGTTCTTTTGTTAAACGTTTTGGAATTTGTACTTTTACAGTAAATACAAAGTCTCCTTGGTAACTTCCATTAACTGCTTTGAAACCTTTATTTCTTATTGTGAAACTTGTTCCAGTTTGTGTTCCTTCTGGTATTTTGTATTTTTCTTTACTTCCATCTACCATTGGTATTTCAAGTTCGGCTCCTAGTGTTGCTTGTGTATATGTTATTGGTATATCACAATATACTTTATCACCTTTTCTTGTGTATATACTGTGTTTACGTATTCGTATTGTGATGTATAAGTCTCCTTTTGCTCCGCCTCTTTCTCCTGGCTCTCCTTCATTTCTTAATACTATGGTTTGGTCATTATCTATACCTGCTGGAATTTTTATTTTTATTTTTGCTTGCTTACGAACTGTTCCCTTACCGCCTACATGTTTCGCAAGGCTCTTTTATTACTTTTCCTGTTCCATGACAGTTTGAACATGTTTTAGTTGTTTGCATTTGTCCGAAGTATTGTTGTTTGTACTTGTTTTACTGTTCCGCTTCCATGGCAGACATTACAGGTTTCTATACTGCTTCCTGGTTTTGCACCATTTCCATGGCAAGTGCTACATTCTTCATTTCTTGAAATTAGTATTTCTTTTTCTGTACCTAAATATGCTTCTTCAAATGTTACATCTATACTTGCTCTTAAATCTGCACCTTTTGTTGGACCTTGATTTGCCCTTGAACTTCTTCCACCAAAGCCCCCTCCAAAGAATGATGAGAATATATCTCCTAAGTCTCCAAAGTCTGAAAATCCATCAAAACCTGAAGTTGAATATGAATAATATCCACCTTGACCTCCAAATGGTCCACCTGAACCTCCAAATCCTTGTGGTCCATCATGCCCAAATTGGTCATACATTCTTCTTTTTTGAGGATCTGATAAGTTTTCATATGCTTCATTTACTTCTTTAAATTTTGTTTCCGCTTCTTTTGGATTATCAGGGTTTGCGTCTGGATGATATTTTTTTGCAAGCTTTCTATATGCTTTTTTTAATTCTTCGTCTGTGGCGGTTTTACTTACTCCTAATACTTCGTAATAGTCTCTTTTGGTTGACATTTTTGCCTCCATTATTTATATTTTTCTTTGTATTCTTTTTCATAATTTCTTTTCATATTATGCTCATGCTTTTCTATGTATGCATTTGAAAATTCTTCTGGGGTTATTTTTAAACAGTTTAATACTTCTATATAATAGTTTTGTACATCTGTTATTTCTTCTAAAAAATGATTTCGTACATCTTTATCTTCTAAAATTGCTTTAATTCCCTTTTTCTTTATTATAGATATACATTCTCCCATTTCTTCTATCATAAATAATAGATGTAAGTTGGCATCTTCTGGTTTTTGTATACCCCAATTTATCTTTGAAGTTTTCTTGTAATTCTCGTTGCAATTCTTGCATATCTGATATAGTTAAATCTTTTTGTGACATTTTTTTGCTCCTATTAATGTTTTATTATAAATTAATTTTATTAAAAATAGTAGTAATTAAAATTTATAGAGTAACCTTATGTGTTTATATATATTAAAATCAAAATTGAATCCCGACAGCCCGCAGATCGCGGGGGAATACCCCTTGTCTTGGAGGGTTCGATTTTTATTTTAATATATATAAATGCAGAAGGTGGCTTATTTTAAATTTCTATTATTCTAAAATTCATAAGGGCGTAATTCGGTAGTCCTTATAGGTATTCCTTACCGATTAAGCCCCTACAATTGTTTTATTATTTATTGTCATCATTTTCTACTTTATAATCCGCATCATATACATTTCCGTTTTCGTCTGTTTTTGGTCCTTCTGTTGCTTCACCATTTGCTCCAGTTGCACCTGGTGCTTGCTGTGCTTGGCTGTATAGTTTTTCTGATATTGAGTAGAATACTGTTGTTAATTTTTCTGTTGCTTGTTTTATGCTTTCAGTATCTGTTCCTTCTAATGCTTTTTTAACATTTGCTATTTCTTCTTCTGCTTTTGCTTTTTCTTCTCCACTTATTTTGTCTCCTAATTCTCCTAGTGTTTTTTCTGAGTTATATACTAAGCTTTCTGCATTATTTCTTGCTTCTATTTCGTCTTTCTTTTTCTTGTCTTCTTCTGCATGTGCTTCTGCATCTTTTACTGCTTTGTCTATATCTTCATCTGTTAAGTTTGTTGATGCTGTTATTGATACATTTTGTTCATTTCCTGTTGCCATATCTTTTGCAGATACGTGTACTATTCCGTTTGCATCTATATCAAATGTTACTTCTATTTGTGGTACTCCACGTGGTGCTGCTGGTATTCCTGTTAATTGGAATCTACCTAATGTTTTGTTGTATGCAGCCATTTCACGTTCTCCTTGAAGTACGTGTACTTCAACTGATGTTTGACCATCTGCTGCTGTTGAGAATATTTGTGATTTTTTAGTTGGTATTGTTGTGTTTCTTTCTATTAATTTTGTGAATACTCCACCATATGTTTCTATACCTAATGATAATGGTGTTACATCTAATAATACTAAGTCTTTTACATCTCCTGATAATACACCACCTTGGATTGCTGCACCTATTGCAACACATTCGTCTGGGTTTATTCCTCTATCTGGTTCTTTTCCTGTTATTTTTTTAACCATTTCTTGTACACATGGTACACGTGTTGATCCACCAACTAATAATATTTTGTGGATATCATTTGCTGTAACTCCAGCATCTTTCATAGCTTGTTCTACTGGTACTCTTGTTGCGTCTACTAAATCTGAAATTAATTCTTCAAATTTTGCTCTTGATAATGTTACATCTAAGTGTTTTGGTCCTGTAGCGTCAGCTGTGATAAATGGTAAGTTTATTTGTGTTTGTTGCATTCCTGATAATTCTATTTTTGCTTTTTCTGCTGCTTCTTTTAAACGTTGCATTGCCATTTTATCTGTGCTTAAGTCTATTCCATTTGATTTTTTGAATTCTGATACTAGGTAATCTATAATTCTTTGGTCGAAGTCATCTCCTCCTAGGTGTGTATTTCCGTTTGTTGCTAAAACTTCAAATACACCGTCACCTATATCTAGTATTGATACGTCGAATGTTCCTCCACCTAAGTCATATATCATTATTTTTTGGTCTTGGTCTTCTTTATCCATACCAAATGCTAATGCAGCTGCTGTTGGTTCATTTATAATTCTTAGTACTTCTAGTCCTGCTATTTTACCTGCATCTTTTGTAGCTTGTCTTTGGCTATCTGAGAAATATGCTGGTACTGTTATAACAGCTTGTGTTACCTTTTGTCCTAAATAATTTTCAGCATCTGTTTTTAATTTTTGAAGTGTCATTGCTGATATTTCTTGTGGTGAGAATGAATCTCCATCTATATTTACTTTTTCATTTGTTCCCATTTTTCTTTTTATTGATATTATTGTATGGTCTGGGTTTGTTACTGCTTGGCGTTTTGCTATTTGACCTACTAATCTTTCTCCATTGTTTGAGAATGCAACTACTGATGGTGTAGTTCTATTTCCTTCTGCGTTTGGAATTACAACTGGTTCTCCACCTTCCATAACTGCTACACAACTATTTGTTGTTCCTAAATCGATTCCTATAATTTTACTCATGATAAAATTCTTCCTTTCTTTTTTTATTTATATTTTTTAAAATTAATAACTTTTTTGTTTTTACATACTACTTTTTTTAGTCCAGAATTTTGAAGTTGGATGTTGGAGGTTGGAAGTTGGATTTCCTTATTTCCAACATTCTATTACTTTATGAATTCTTTTACCTAGTAGTATGTATTGATTTTTTAGTTTTTGATATTCTTCTATATTTAAGTATTCTAAGTCTTTGCTTAGTTCTAATAGTGTCATTGTTTCATTATTTGAACCTAAACTTATTTTTAAAAATCTTCTAAATTCTTCTTTTGATTGTCTTCCATATCCTTCTGCTATATTTAATGCTACTGATACTGCTGCTCTTCTAATTTGAGATATTATTCCATATGTCTCTTCTTTTGGAAATTTTTGTGTTAATTTATAAATATCTAAAGATAATCTATATGCATCTTTATATATTTGTAAATCAGTATAGCTTTTTATCATTCTTACTCCTTGTCTAGCCCCTATACTCTCCAACTTCTAACTTCCAACTTCTAACCTCTAATTCGCTACTACTACCATAGAATGACGAATAACCTTACTTCCTATTTTGTAGCCTTTTCTATATTCTTCTTTTATTATTTTTTCGCCTAGTGTTTCATCTGTTACCATTCCTACGGCTTCGTGTACTTCTGGGTCAAATGGCATGCCTACTGCTTCTATTTCTTGTACTCCATTTGCTGTTAATACTTCTTTGAATTGTTTTAGTACTAGTTCTACTCCTTGTTTGTAGGCTTCATCTTCTGTTTTTACACTTACTGCTTTTTCTAGGTTGTCTATTACTGGTAGTAATGATGTGATTATGTCTGATATTAGACTATTGTATAGTCCTTCTCTTTCTTTTGAACTTCTTTTTTTGAAGTTATCGAATTCTGCCATTAGTCTTTTTAGCCTGTCTTCTTGGTCTTCTAGTTGTTCCTTTTGAAGTAGTATTGTGTCTTTTAGTTTTGTCAATTCGTCTTTTTCTTCTGTTTTTTCTACTTCTTCTACTATTTCTTCGTTTTTGTTTTCTTCTGACATTTTTTGTCCTCCTTTTATTTTTGAGGTTGGAAGTTGGAGGTTAGAGGTTGGATTTTAGGTAATTTCTTCGAAGAGTTTACCCTACTTTCCAACTTCCAACTTCTAACTTCTAACTTCCATATATTAATTATCATCTTTTTCATTTCTGTTCAATTTATTACTAATATACTTCATTACAGATATTACTTTTGAATAGTCCATTCTTTTTGGTCCTATTATTCCTATTGTACCTAAGTCTTTGTCTCCTACTGTATGTTTGAAGGTTACTATACTAAAATCTTTTAAATTTTCGTTGTCGTTTTCATCGCCAATGTATACATTTATGTCTTTTGCTACTCCTGAATTTAGCATGTCTATCATTAATTCTTTGGTGTCTAGTAGGTTTATGAAGTTTTTGGCTACTTCCATACTTTTGAATTCTGGTAGGTCAAAAGATTTTTTTGTTCCTTCTAAATATATTTTTTCTTCTTGTTCTACTATTTTGTTTATTTGTTCTATTATTGGTTTTATTACTTCTATGCTATAAGTTATTTCGGATAAAATATATTCTTCCATTGGCTTATCTATTTTTGATAGTGGTTTTCCTTTTAGTTTTGTATTAAATAGATTATTTAGTGTTTCTACTTGGTTTAAAGTTATATCTTTGTCATATTTTATTATTGTTTCTTTTACAAGCCCTGTATCCGTAACTATTACTACCATAAGCATTCTGCTACCTAATAGTACAAATTTTATTTCTTCTATTATTTGCATTGTTGTTTTTGGACCTATTGCAACTGTTGTGTAGTGTGTTACTTCTGATAGTGTTGATGTTGCAATTTTTGTTAGATCTTCTATTTCATTTACTTTTTCATCTAGTTTTGATTGAATATATTTTATTTCTTCTAATGATATATCTTCTTCGTTTATTAGTTCATCTACATAGAACCTATAACCTTTTTCTGATGGTATTCTTCCTGATGATGTATGTGTTTTATCTAAGTAACCACTTTTTTCTAATTCTGCTAGTTCGTTTCTTACGGTTGCACTGCTATAGTTTAAACCATATTTTTCAACTAGGGCTCCAGAGCTTACAGGCTCTGCTGAATTTATATATTCATCTATTACGGCTTGAAGTATTTTCTTTTTGCGGTCATTTAACATTTTATCACCTACAATTCCATAGTTTATATTGCCTATTCTATGTTGTTTACCAATTAGCACTTTAACCTTTTGATTGCTAACTTTATATATATTATACCCAAAATTAGCACTTGTCAATACCAAGTGCTAATTTTTTTGTGAACTTTTTGTGAATTATATAAATTCCTCCCACACCAAATTTGCTAAATCTAAACCCTTATTAGTAAGTTTTATATTATTTAAGTCTATTTCTATTAAATCTTCATTTACTAATTTTTCTAATTCTTTTCTATATAAATAAATTGGATTATCTACAAACTTGTTTTTAAATTCCCCAATATCTACTCCTTCTATTTTTCTTAACCCTAACAGCATATATTCCTTTTTCTTTTCTTCTTCATTTTGTATTTCGCAAATTTCTATATTATTTTTTATATTATTGTTTTCTATATTTTTTATATATTCTTCTATATTGTTTGTATTGCAAAAACGTTCATTGTTTATGTATGAATGTGCTGATAGTCCAAATCCTAAATATTCTTTTTGATTCCAACAATTTGTATTATGCTTTGATTCAAAACCTTTTTTTGAAAAGTTAGATATTTCATAATGTATATATCCATTTTGTTCTAATTCATTTTTTATATTCCAATACATTTTTCTTTCTAGCTCATCGGAAGGCAGTTGTATTTCTTTCTTGCTCACAAGTTGCTCCATTTTTGTTCCTTCTTCTAAAATTAAAGAATATATTGAAATATGCTCTGGGTCTAATTTTATTACTTCTTCTACACTATTTTTTAAATCTTCTAATGTTTGATTTGGAAGCGCTAGCATTAAGTCTACATTTATATTTTTAAATCCTACTTTTCTTACTAAATTATATGTGTTTAAAAATTCTTCATATGTGTGTATTCTTCCTATTTGTTTTAGGATTTTATTATTTGTGCTTTGAAGTCCTATGCTTATTCTATTTATTCCAGTTTTTTTATAATCTTTTAGTTTTTCTTCATCTACTGTTCCCGGATTTACTTCTATTGTTATTTCCGCTTCTTCTTTTATTTTAAATTTAGTTTTTACTATTTCTACTATTTCTTTTATGTATTTACTATCTATAAAAGAAGGGGTTCCTCCTCCTATATAAATGGTATCAACAACATAGTTATCCTCTTTATTTTCCTTTATTTCTTTCTTTAAACATTCTATATATTTTTCTATCATTCTTTCCTTATTTGCAAAAGATGTGAAATCGCAGTAAATGCATTTGCTTTTACAAAAAGGAATGTGTATGTATATTCCTAGTTCTTTCATATTTTACCTCTTAAATTTAAAGTGGGCAAAATTCGGTATTCCCCAAGAGGTATTCCTTACCGATTTAGCCCCTACATCTCTAATTATTCACTATTAACTATTCACTAAAATTTTGAGAAACGCTCAAAATTTTATTAAGCCTATGATTTACCCCTGACTTTCCTATTGGGTCTTTTAGCATTTGACCTAGTTCTACTAAGCTTGCGTCTGGATTTTCTATTCTTATTTTTGCTATTTCTTTTAGATTTTCTGGTAATTTATCGAATTCTCCTGTTTTTTGCAACCTTTTTATTGCTTCTATTTGTTTTACTGCTGCATTTACTGTTTTATTTAGGTTTGCTGTTTCACAATTTACTTTTCTGTTTACATTGTTTTTCATATCTCTTAGTACTCGTATTTGTTCAAATTTTAATACACTACTATTAGCACCTATTAATGCTAGTAATTTTGATATTTCTTCTCCATCTTTTATATATATACTATATCCATTTTTTCTTTCTAATCCTTTTGCTCCTATTGTAAATGATTTTAGTATATTTATTATTTTTTCTGCATTACTTTTTGTACTTAGTATTATTTCTAAATGATATTTTTTCTCTGGATTATTTATACTTCCTGCTCCTAAAAATGCACCTCTTATTATAGCTTTTAACAGTTCTTCTTTTTCTGTTTCGCCTTTATATTCAATATCTTCTTCTACATATACTATTTCTTCTATATTTTCTATTTTTGGAGCTGTTATTATATAGTTGTTACCTTTTATATCTATTTTATAGTTTGTTATATTTATGTTTGAAAGAAGCTTGCTAAATCTATTTATATTATATTCATTTTCAGTTTTATATGTTGTTTTTCCATTTTTATATACTGAATTGTTACTAATTAAATATCCTATCAATTCATACTTAACCGCTTCTTTATTTGAAAGATTACTTATTTTACTTAAGTTTTCCTTTAGTTCTGATGAGAAAGACATATCTGTTCCCCCTTATACTTTTGCTATAATTATTCTATCGTTTCCACTCAAATCTTTTTTGCTGTATATTTCTTTATAATTATTATTTTCTTTTAGTAATTGTGTAACTGTTTCTTTTTGATTATAACCTATTTCCATACATAGATAGCCATTTTCATTTAAAAATTTATGTGCTTCTTTTGCAAGTTTTTTATAAAATTGTAAGCCATCTTCTCCTCCATCTAATGCTAAGTTCGGCTCATTTTGTACTTGTTTGTCTAATTTATTTATTTCTTTACTTTCTATATATGGTGGATTTGAAACTATTATATCATACTTTTCTTTTATATCTTCAAACATATCTGATTTTATAAATTTTACTTTTGAAGTATCTTCTATATTTTTTATGCAATTATTTTTAGCTATTTTTAGAGCTTCACTACTTATATCTGACATTGTTATAGTAGTGTTCTTAGTATATTTTGCAATTGATGTTCCTATACATCCGCTTCCCGTACATATGTCTAATACTTTCACTTCTTTTTTATTTTTATTTATTATTTCTATTGCCTCTTCTACTAATATTTCTGTATCTGGTTGAGGTATTAATACATTTTTATCTACGTAAAAATTTAATTTCATAAATTCTTGATTATTTGTTATATATTGAATTGGCATGCCTTGAACTATTTCTATTAAGGCTAGATAATATTTTGTTTTATCATCTTCTGATATTTCTTTTTCTTCATTTATTATAATTTGATTTCTATCAATTTTAAATATATATTCTGCTAGCATTTTTGCAATCAAATTACTATCCTGTATTTCATTTTCTAATAACATTTTTTTTCCATAATTTATTAATTCTTTTAATTTCATTTTCTCACCTTTATTAATTATTCTTTATTTTAGTAGTTTCTTCGAAGTACGGGCGGACACAAGGCCCGCCCCTACATTTTCATTATTCACTATTCATTATTCACTATTAACTATTCATTATTAATAAAAAAGTTCCCCCACCATAAGCCGTAAGATAATTGGATTTTTAATACCTGTTTTCACAGGTGGGTGTCTTGTTGAAAGCTTCTGGGTTTCTTACTATATAATGCAAGCATACACGCGGGCCTTCAATATTCCTGACTCCCTTTTATTATTTGTTGGTAATAAAATTCCAGTCTACACGTACCGAGCAGGGAAATGTATTTTTTTATTTAGTTTTGTTTTCTATAATTATAATATCATATCATAATTATAATTTCAATAGCTTTTTGTTGGTAATTTTTGTTTTTATTATTATATTCTAATACTTAAATAATATTTACTATTTTAATATAATATCTCTTTTTATTTTTCTATTTTTAACTATTCCAGTTCCTAAATATTTATTAGTATATATGTTATATATGCCATCTTCTTTATCTACTGATATTTGTACTCCGTTTAGAAATTTTTCTAGTTGTTTTTCATTTAAGTTTATATTTGGTAAATTACTTAATAAATTTTCCATTGCTATTATTTTTTGTTCTTTACTATTTTCTAGTTCTTCTAAAGTAATTGCATCTTCTATTTTAAATCTTCCAACTTTAGTTCTATTTAATTCCTTCATATAACCTATTGTATTTAGTTTTTTAGCTATATCCTCGCATAAACTTCTTATATATGTACCTTTTGAGCAAATTACTTTAAACTGTATCTCGCTTTCTTTATCATTAAAATTGATTAAATTAATTCTATATATTTCTATGTTTCTTGGTTTTATTTCTACTTTCTCACCATTTCTTGCATATTCATATAGCTTTTTCCCATTTACTTTTATTGCAGAATACATTGGCGGATATTGTTCTTGCTTTCCTTCAAAACTTTTTAGTGCTTCTTCTATTTGTTCTATACTTATATTTTGAACTTGTTTTTCTTCTAAAATATTTCCTTCTATATCTGCTGTATCTGTTTTTATTCCCAATTTTAAAGTAACTTCATATTCTTTATCATGTTCTATTAAGTATTTTGAAAGTTTTGTGCTATCGTTTAAAAGAAGTGGTAATACACCTGTCGCATTAGGGTCTAATGTTCCTGTATGTCCCACTTTTTTTATATTTAGTATTTTTTTTACTTTTGCTACTACATCGTGTGATGTATAGCCTTTTGGTTTGTTTATTATTAGTATTCCGATTCATAGTTCTCCTTTTAAAAGTTAGAAGTTGGAATAGTAGTAATTAGAATTTGTAGAGTAGCCACAGCGGAATGATATATCTTTTTTCGTGCTTTAGCCCAAGAAAAAAGTATATATCATTCGTTGGGCGTCTGTGGCGGATAGTTTTATAATTCAATTTCATTTTTTAGGCATTTCTTTGAAGAGTGGGCAGATACAAGGCTTGAGACCCTATAAATATTTTTAATCTTCTGCTTTTCTGGGCGTAATTCGGTAAATTCTCACTGGTATTCCTTACCGATTAAGCCCCTACAATCTAATTTTATTTCTTCTAGCTTTTATTGCAATTGCATTCTTATTTGATTTATTAGTTTCTCTTTTATTTGTTCTATTGGCATTGTTACTGTACATCCTGCTGCGTGAATGTGACCACCTCCACCAAATATTAGGCATATGTCTGATACATTCACATATTCATTTGAGCGTAAGGATACTTTATAACCTTTATCTGTTTCTCTTATAAATATTGAAACTTCTACTCCTTCTATATTTCTTCCTTCATCTACTATTCCTTCGTGATCATCTAAAGTTGCTTCTACTTCTTCTATATCTTGCTTTGTTATATATGTAAATGATATTTTATTCTCTTCTAAAAATTCCATTCTGTCTATTGCTCTTCTTCTTAGTTCAAAGTTAGCTTTTGTTTTTGTGTTCATAGACTTTTTATATATTTCTGAAACATTAATTCCTGCCTTTAAAAGTCTTGCTGCAAATTCAAAAGTTTCTGGTCTTGTTGAGCTATATTGGAAACCTCCTGTATCTGTTATGATTCCTGTTAATATGCATTTTCCAATATTGTTTGTAATTTCTACTCCAAAATATTCAAATATAGTTATTAATATTTGTGTACACGCTGGAGAATCTGGATTTACGTAGTTTAAGTCTCCATACATTGTATTTGTTCCATGATGGTCTATTACTATTTTTGTTTTTGCATTTTCAAAATAATTTGACCATCCATTTAACATTTTTATTGTAGCACAATCTAATGCTATTGCTAAATCATATGTTTCTTGTCCTTCTTTTTTTACAATATCTACATTTGGTAGAAATCTATATGTACGTGGATATTCTGGTATTATAAGGTCTACATTTTCTTTTCCTAGTTGTTTTAATGCTTCATACATTGCTAAAGTACTTCCTACTGCATCACCATCTGGGTTTTCATGGGTTAGAAGTACTATGCTTTTTGCTTTTTTTATTTCTTGTAATATATTATCTAATGTCATTTTTATCCTCCTAATGGAAGTTGGAGGTTGGAAGTTAGAGGTTGGAACTTTGGGTAATTCCTTCGAAGTATTTACCCTATATTCCAACTTCTAACTTCCAACTTCTAACCTCTATTTAAATCTTTTAATATTGAGTCTATTTTCATTCCATATTCCATTGAGTCATCTTCTTCAAATACTAGTTCTGGTGTTATTCTTAGGTTTA